>JALYGI010000419.1 GCA_030777185.1 Pseudomonadota bacterium | reverse complement strand
CTCCTAAAGACTTGATCCCACCTAGAGCCTGATCGTCCTTGATTGAAGTGCTTTCGCGCTTCTACCGAACGTGAATCAGGCTCCCCCAGTGCGGCCGCTGGGCCGATCAAGCCAAGCCTACTCCGCTGCCGCCGGCGCGGCGCGGCCGGTGCGGCTGCCGCGGCGGTTGGTGCGGAAGCCGTAGACGAGCACGAGCAAAGTCAGGAGCTGCGCGCCCAGCGCTTCGGCCGTTGGGAAGATGCCGAGCCAGCTGATCCGCGGCGCGCCCGGGATCAGGGTGAGCGGGACGAGGCCCGCTTCCTGCAGCGCGCCGATGCCCTTGCCGGCCAGCACCACCGCAAGGATGGCGATCAGGATCGAGCTCAAGCCGAAGAATTGCGTAATCGGAAGCTTGCGGCTGTAGCGAAGCATCGCCCAGGCGATCACCGCGAGCAGGGCGACCGCCGACAATGCGCCGGCGAGGATGGTCTGGCCGTTGTCGGGCGTCCACAAGGCCGCATAGAACAGGATGGTCTCGAACACCTCGCGATAGACGACGATGAAGGCGAGGGCGAACAGGAACCAGGCAGAGCCGCGGGAAAGGGCCCGCCCCATCTTTTCCTGGACATAGCGCCGCCATTCCTCTGCCTGGCTCTTGCCGTGCATCCAGATGCCGACGGAAACCAGCACCACCGCCGCGAGCAGCGCACCGACGCCTTCGGTCAGCTCCCGGCTCGCCCCGCTGATCCCGATCATGTAGGTTGCCACCACCCATGTCGCCGCGCCGGCGGCCAAAGCTGCGACCCAGCCGCCATGAACGTAAGGAAGGACCTCCGGCCGCTCGGCCTTGCGCAGAAAGGCGATCATCGCGATCACCACCAGCAGCGCTTCAAGGCCCTCGCGAAGAAGGATGGTGAAGGCGCCCAGGAAGGTGGAAAGGTCGGTCGCGGCCCCGGGCGAGAGCGCCGTCTCCGCTTCGCCGAGGAGGCCCTCGATCGCGGTCGCCCGCCCACGCAGCTCCGCCTCCGGCCTTCCGGCGGCGATGGCGGCCCGGAATTCGCCCATCGCCGCTTCGACCCGCCCCATCAGATCCCCGTCGCGAGCGGCGAGAACGGCTTCCACCGGCTCGAAGCCGTCGAGATAGGCGGCCAGCGCGAACTCTCCGGCGGCGCGCCGGTCGCCGGCCGCATAGGCATCGACGCTTTTGGCCAGGTTGTCGCGGGCGATCTTAAGCGAGCCGGAACGCGGCGCATCGCCGGCGACGGCGGCGGGGTTCGCGCGCAGATATGCGATCACCGCAAACGCCTTTTCCTCGCCGATCTGACTTGCAAGCTCGGCCGGAGTGATGGCGGCGAGCGCGGCCATATTGGGAATGCGGCGACGAACCGCTTCATCCTCGTTCCAGATGCGCTTGCCCGTCTCGACCTCCGGAAAAGCGAAGCGGCCGGTGTGAAAGGCCAGCGCCCAGCGCTCCTCGTCGGGCAGGGCGGCGAAGCTCTGCATCGCCGTCCCTTCCAGACCCTGGGTGATCACCTGATAAAGGCCGAAAACGCTCCTTTCGCGGGCGCGCTCGCGATCGGCAAAGGCGATCGGCGGCGGATCGAGCTTGGCGAACTCGCCTTGCCCGCCTTCGCCGGCAGGGCCGTGGCACGAAGCGCAGCTGCTCGCATAAAGCGCGCCCGCGCGGCCGACATCGGGCGCTTCTGCCGGCGCGAGCGGCACCGGATGGGCCTTCAGAAGATCGGAGGCAAGCGCGCGCGCCCGGCGCGCCACGTCCTGGGGAGGCGCCTTGGCCTCGATCGACTGGCGAAGCTTCGCCGCGCTTTCCTCCAGCCGGGCGCGAGCCGGCGTGGCGGGAAGCGCCCCGATCCGGGAGCGGACCGAATTCGAAAATTCGAGCATCTCGTCATATTCGAACTGGCTGACGATCCGCCCGCCGGACACCGCGCCGGCATAATCGACCGCGATATAATCAAGCAAACGCCAGGTGGTCTGCACCCTGGCGTCCGCCGCCTGCGCGCTGCCCGCAAGCAAAGCCGCGCAGGCGAGAATCAGCGTGATCAGGAGCGCGCGAATCTGCTTGCCTGGAGGGCTGTACCGATCGGAAAGCTGTCGGACCATGAAGGCGCAATAGCATATTGCGATTGAGTATCAATAACAGGAGCGGGCCTTCACGAATGCGGGGAGGAGGTGAGATCAAAGCGGCCGCGGCGAGCGGCGGGGCCAGGATCGCCGCCGACTGGCGCCGATGAGGGCCTAGACTCGCTCCCGGGTAGGTTGAACCGGGAACGAGTCCAGTTTCCTTTCTTTGCCGTGGTTTCCGAGCCATCAGGTGATTCCACCTGACTTGAAACCACTCTATACCGCCGGGTAGCGGAGGCGGCCGAGGAAGCGGCTCAGCGACGGAAGCCGCTGACGGCTGCCTTTCCACTGCGCCTTCAACTTCTCGAAGCTCATGACATCGTCGATGCGTCGATCGAGGAAGCCGCGGGTGGTGGCGAGATCGTCGCCTTCATCGTCGAGATAGACGAGCATGGTCGACATATAAAGCGCCGACAGGATGCCCCGCTTGGAATAATGATTGAAGTCGGTCGCACGGTCGCCGGCGATGCGCCACATCCGGTCGGCGGCGCGCCAGGCGAGGCGCGCGGCGGTCATCGCATTCTGCGGCTGGGCAAGGATCGCGAGCGCGCGGCGGAGCGCTTCCTTGTGCGGATGGATCACTTCGATCCTGTAAAGGACGAGATCGCGGATCCGCTGGCGGATCTTCATCGGCTCGATGCGCTCGAGCGGAAAGGCGCGCGCCATCTGAAGGTCGATCGCGTCGAACCAGGCGTCGATCATCTGCACGGGGCCATCAGGAAAGCAGAGCCGCGCCCGATCGGCGGGAACGCCCAATTCGGAGGCCGCCATTGCCAGCGCCCGATCGCTCCAGCCGTCGAACACCGCATTGGCCGGCAGCAGCGGCGCCAGCGCGGCGCGAAGCTCGTCGAGCGTCATGTCGGCGGGGGCGACGATCTGGCTCTCCATCATCTTTAGATGAGGATTGACTCGTTCTGATGCAAGTTAAGCAGGCATTTGGTTGCGGGTCGGAAGACGGATCAGGACAAGCGCCGCGCAGATCAGGATCGCGCCGATGCCGTCGGCCAGCCCGAGGCGCTCGCCGTAGACGAGCCAGCCGATCACCGCCGTCATCGCGGGCTGAGTGAGAAGGCAGAGACCGACGACCAGGGGCCTCAGATGACCCATCGAATAGACGAGCAGTCCCTGGCCGATCACCTGGCTGCCAAGCGACAGCAGGATGAGCGGCGTCCAGTCACCGGGCATCACCCGCTCGCCGAGTGCGACCGCGAAGAAGAGCAGCGGACCCGCGCCCGCAATGGTGGCGAGCGCGAGCACCGGCAGCGGCTTCAGCGTTCGGCGCGCGCGGTCGATCGTCACCAGATAGGAGGTGTAGAAGAGGCCGGCGACGATCGCGAACAGATCGCCCCTCATATAGAGCGGCGAAAGCTCGTAGCTGCTTCCAAGAAGCAGCGCCGCCCCGGCCAGCGCGAGCAGCATCGCAAGTAGCTGGATCCTGGGCGGCAGCGTGCGGGCGGCGATGAAGCCGTAGATGGGGAAGAGCAGGGTCGAACTGTTGCCGAACAAGGTCGCATTGGCGAGCTTGGTGAGTCCGATTGAGACGTGCCAGATGGCAAGATCGGCGGCGAATAAAAATCCGCCAAGCGCGATCGTCGCGGCGACCGCCCATCCCGGCCGGAAGGCGGCGCCGCCCCCCCGCCACGCCAGCAGCAACAGCAACGGAATGGCAAGCGACAAGCGCCAGAAGGCCGCCGCCACGGGGCCGACGTCGGTAAGCCGGACCATCCACGGCCCCGACGCCAGAAAGACGTTGGACAGGATAAGCGCAGCGAAGGCCAGGCGGCCGGCACGCGCGGTGGCTGGTGAGGCTGGCTGGTCCATGAGGCGGGGGCCGATTGGGACCGGCGGCCGCGCCGGTCAAGCAGTCTCCACTCGGAGCCAAGGCCAACGGGCGCGATAATCCTCGGCCTTTGCTCGCATCTTGTCGAGGCGCGGGTCGGCGGGGTTGGGCCGCAGCACGCCCGCGAGCATGGCTTGCAAACCGTAGGGAGCGTAAAGCTGCCCGTCCGCCGCGATTCCGATGCAGACGGTGCTGAACAGGAACCGATCGATCCCGTCCCGCGCGCTGCGGATCGGGGCGATCTCGTACCCGAACTTCTCCGCGAACCAGAGATGGACCCGCGCCTGGTTTCGCACCTCGACGGGAACGCCGAGATCGGCAAACAGCGCCCCTGCGCGGCGGATCACCGCATCCTCCGCTTCCCAGCTCATATCCTGGTCGAAGTAGAAGAGGTCATAGTCGCGTATACCCTCTCCGGCCGGTCTTCCGGATTTGAGGTTCCACACGGTTTGGGAGAGGCAGCCGGCGGTCAGCCAGGCATCGGGCGCTTCCAGCTCCGCCATCCTGTCCAGGATCGCCGCGATCGCAGGGTTGCGGCCGACGAGGGCGATGAACTCCCCGCTTTCCATCGCGTCACGCGAAACGCTGCCTCAGCGCGATCATCGCCAGTGCGGCCTTGGCCGCCTCCCCGCCTTTGTCCTTCTCGTCTCGCCGGGCGCGGGCCAGCGCCTGCGCTTCGTTCTCGACGGTGAGTATGCCGTTGCCGATCGCGAGCCCATCCAGCGTCAGCGCCATGATGCCGCGCGCGCTTTCGGTGGAAACGATCTCGAAATGATAGGTCTCACCCCGAATTACCACACCCAGCGCGACGAAACCCTCGTAGCGGCCGGTCTCCGAGGCCAGGGCAATGGCGGCGGGCACTTCGAGCGCGCCCGGGACAGTGACGGTCTCATGGCTATGGCCCTCCGCCTCGATCGCCGCGCGCGCTCCGTCGAGCAGCAGGTCGTTGAGCTGGTCGTAGAAGCGCGCCTCGACGATGAGCAGCCTGGCCATCAGTCCTCTCCGAGCGGGATCGGCCGTTCGCCGACGATGGTGAGGCCGTAGCCGCCGAGCGCGACCGGCGTGTGATGGGTGTTGGTGAGGAGCACCATGTCATGGATGCCGAGCGCGGAGAGAATCTGCGCTCCGCCGCCATAATCGCGCAATTGCTCCATGTCCGGCGGCGTGCCCCTGCCCGAACGCGCATCGAGGATAGCTGAAATCTGCGCCTGCCGGGTGAGGGCGACGATCACGCCCGATCCTTCGCGCGCAATCTCCTGCATCGCCCCGCGAAGCATGCCGCTTCTCGGGCTCGATTCGCCGAAAACGTCCTCGAACAGGCTGAGCTGGTGCATGCGCACCAGGGTTGGCCGGGAGGGGTCGATCTCGCCCTTCACCAGCACCACCGTCTCGGTTCCCACCGCCTTGTTGAGGAAGCTTTTGGCGGTCCACGTGCCGCCCCAGCAGCTCTCGAACGTGGCCTCCGCCGTTTGTTCGACGAGATGATCCTTCTTGAGGCGATAGGCGATGAGGTCGCGGATGGTTCCGACCTTGAGGCCGTGAAGCTGGGCGAAGGCGACGAGGTCGTCCATCCGCGCCATGGTTCCGTCTTCCTTCATGATCTCGCAGATCACTCCCGAGGGATTGAGACCGGCGAGGCGGGAGATGTCCACGGCTGCCTCGGTGTGGCCGGCGCGGATGAGGACGCCGCCGTCGCGGGCGACCAGCGGGAAGACGTGGCCCGGGGTGACGATATGCTCGGGGCCTTTGGCTGCATCGATCGCGACCGAAATGGTGCGGGCCCGGTCGCCGGCGGAAATGCCGGTGGTGACGCCGTCGCGCGCCTCGATCGAGGTGGTGAAAGCGGTTTCGTGGCGGGTGCCGTTGTGGCGGCTCATCAGCTGCAGGCCGAGCTGGTCGACCCGGGCTTTGGACAAGGCGAGGCAGATGAGGCCCCGGCCGTGCTTGGCCATGAAGTTGATCGCGTCGGGCGTGGCCATTTGCGCGGGAATGACGAGATCGCCCTCATTCTCGCGATCCTCGTCGTCGACGAGGATGAACATGCGGCCGTTACGCGCCTCGTCGATCAGCTCTTCGGGGCTGGATAGGAAGCCGCGCTCCATCAGCGGCGGAGCTCCATCATGCGCCCCAGATAACGGGCCAGGATGTCGATTTCGATGTTGAGGCGCCGGCCGGCTTGCAGCGCGTCGAAATTGGTCTGCTGCGCGGTGTGGGGGATGATGTTGACGGCAAAGCGGACGCCATCGGAAAGAGACTCGACCGCGTTTACGGTGAGCGACACGCCGTCCAGCGTCACCGAGCCCTTGGTGGCGAGATAGGGGGCGACCTCGTCCCCGGCGAGGATCGTCACCCGCGTCGAGCCACCCACCTCGAGCACGCCCTCGATCTCGCCGACGCCGTCGACATGACCGGTGACGATATGGCCGCCAAGCTCATCGCCGATGCGAAGCGCGCGCTCGAGGTTGAGGCGCTCGCCCTCCCGCCACATGCCGCTGGCGGTTCGGCTCTGCGTCTCGGCAGAAACATCCACGGCGAACCAGTTCTCGCCCTTGTCGACGACGGTCAGGCAAGCGCCCGAGCAGGCGATCGACGCGCCGAGAGCGACATCGGCCATGCTGTAGCCGCAGGAGATGCGCAGGCGAAGGTCGCCGCGCGCCTCGGCGGCCTCGATGCGGCCGATATCGGTGATGATGCCAGTGAACATGACTTCCTTAGCGCCGCGTCATCCGGGCGGAGAACCGGTTCCCACATTCCCTGATGATGTTTCCCGGACGCGCTCGTAGACTTCGAGCCGGTCGATGCCAAGCGGTCGCGAATCGACAAAGGCCCAGCGGCGATGCGCATCGGCGAGCGCGGTGAGGCCGATATAACCGACCGACGACTTGCCGTCGCCGATGATGATCGGCGCGCGGTAGATCAGCATCCGGTCGACGAGGTCGGCGCCGAGGAAGGAGGAGGCCGCGCCCGATCCGCCCTCGACCAGCAGGTCGTTGACGTCCGCCAGCTTATGGACCTCAGCCGGGCTTCCGAGGCGGGTCCAGCCCTCGACACCTTCGCCCCGGGTAAGCAGCGCGCGGCGCGGAGAGCGGTCTTCCAGGCCGGGCAGCCGCACGTCGAGCCGGGGCCGGTCGGCATTGTAGGTGCCGCGGCCGACCAGGATCATATCGGAGCGGGCGCGCTCCCAATGAACATGGGCGCGGGCATCCTCACCGGTGATCCAGCGGCTCTCGCCCGAGGGCAGCGCTATCTTGCCGTCGAGCGACATGGCGAGCTTCAGCGTGACAAAGGGACGGCCCAGTCTCTGGCGGGTGAGGAACCCTGCCATCGACCGCGCCGCAGCCTCGGCCTCGCAGCCCTGTTCGACCTCGATCCCGGCAGCCTGGAGGCGGTCGAAGCCACGGCCGTCCGTCCGGGGATCGGGATCGCCGAGCGCCGCCACGACCTTTGCCACGCCCGCCTCGACCAGCAGATCGGCGCAGGCGGGGCCGCGCGGGCTCCGGTGGGCGCAAGGCTCGAGCGTCACATAGACGGTGGCGCCGCGCGCCTCCTCGCCTGCCTCTTCGAGTGCCACGGCTTCGGCGTGAGGCCGGCCGCCGGGCTGCGTCCAGCCGCGGCCGACCAGCTTGTCATTCTTGACGATGACGCAGCCGACATTGGGATTGGGCGCGGTGCGTCCACGGCCGCGCTCGCCGAGCGCCGTCGCCTCGATCATCCAGCGCGGATCAGTCCTCATCCCTGTTCGGCGTGCACTTGCTTGTATTTCCCCGATATTCTTGGACACAGATTTCTCTCGTCCCTCACTCTGGCCCCATTTCGATCGGGGCGAGAATCCGCCGACCGTGATAGGGGAAACCCGAGGCTTGGTCATTAGGGCCAATGGGGCCGAAGGAATCGGCCGCATCCCGCTAAAGCTGCTAAATCTGCTAAAGTTATCGTAGCCCGACCCGCAGCGTCCTCGTCATGTTACCCTCGCCCAGATCTGAGATGAGCGGTGACAGAGAAACAGATGGAATTCGGGCGGGAGATGCTTCGCAGGTCGACCAGGATGGTTGCCGCGATGGACGGGCGCCTTCCCCGCTTCAGCATCCACGCGGGCGAGGATGATAAGAGGCGGGCGATCAACCGGCGGGAAAGTCCGGCGAGGCTTGTTGCTGAGGATCGTGTGCTCTCATTGCGGGGATATGAGCCACACGGGGCCGGAGCAGCCGCCACGTACTTCTGCGTCGCTCACATAGAAGCTTTCGAGCTTGACGAGGTTCAGTTTGGCAATGAGGGGCAGCGCTGGTCATTGATGCAGCTGTCCGAGTTCATCTCGCGCAAAGACGCCGTCCCTGACCTTCAATTGAGATTGAAAGAGAACTTAGCTGGCAAGTGATGTGGCCGGTTAGTGCCGGAACGTCCACTTTCGACCGATTTCAGACTTGAGGCACGAATCTGAGCGCCCACTGTCGCATCGGCCCAGAAGAGGAACAGGTTTGAGTCCGGCCCGTTTGACGACATAAGCACCACCCGCGCGCTACAATGGCGCACATCAGGAG
>JALYGI010000418.1 GCA_030777185.1 Pseudomonadota bacterium | reverse complement strand
GTGCCCAGCTGTCAGCCCTCGGTTACAGACTGCGTTCGCTTCATACTAGCCATAGCTACCCGATTGGCCAGTCGGTACGCGGCGGGACGCAGACCGATGGGCCGCTGTTCGCAAGGGCCGACCGGGAGATCCGCGCCCTCCGTGCCAGCATCGTGGACGCCGTTGAACGGCACATCCGCAGCCTCGGCGCGATCGATCGGCGGCATCCGGTGTTGCGCCACCGCCCGCACCCGGTGCGCTTCGCCGGTTCTTGGTCGGTGAGGCTCAGGGGTGCAGGGCATCACACCAACCACATCCACCCGCAGGGTTGGCTCAGCTCAGCGTTCTACGTGTCCGTTGCCAGCCAGGAGCTGATGGGCCCCGCTCCGGCCGGCTGGCTCGCCCTCGGCGAACCACCCGCCGAGCTTGGCCTCGATCTGCCGCCGCTTCGAATGATCGAGCCTAAGCCGAGCCGCCTGCTTCTCTTCCCGTCGATCATGTGGCACGGAACCGTCCCATTCGCGGGCGGCGAACGCCTTTCCGTCGCCTTCGACGTCGCGCCACCTGCATAAGGCCTTAGGCAGCTTCCTGCTGAAGCGCAGCCTCGCCCGTCCGCAGCACGAGCGCGCCCTCGCCCTCTTCGACCCGCACCGCGGCGCCGTCCGGGATATCGCCGCGCAGGATAGCGTCCGCGAGCGGGTCCTGCAGATATTTCTGCACTGCCCTCTTTAGGGGGCGTGCGCCGTAAACCGGATCGTAGCCGACCCGGCCAAGCCAGGCGCGCGCGCCGTCGCTGAGCTCCAGCCGGATCTTGCGGTCGGTGAGCAGCTTCTGCACCCGCTCGACCTGGATGTCGACGATCGGCCCCATATGCTCCTGGCCCAGGCGGTGGAACAGGATGATCTCGTCGAGGCGGTTCAAGAATTCCGGCCTGAAGTGGCCGCGCACCACCTCCATCACCTGCGGCTCCACCTTCTCCACATCCTCATCGTCGGTGAGGCTCGACAGATATTGGCTGCCGAGATTGGAGGTGAGGATGATGATCGTATTGGTGAAGTCCACCGTGCGGCCCTGACCGTCGGTCAGGCGGCCATCGTCGAGCACCTGCAGCAGCACGTTGAACACGTCGCCATGCGCCTTTTCCACCTCGTCGAACAGCACGACCTGATAAGGCCGCCGCCGCACGGCTTCGGTCAGCACGCCGCCTTCCTCGTAGCCGACATAGCCCGGAGGGGCCCCGATCAGCCGGGCGACACTATGCTTCTCCATGAACTCCGACATGTCGATCCGCACCATTGCGTGAGGGTCGTCGAACAGGAAGTCGGCGAGGCTCTTGGTGAGCTCGGTCTTGCCGACGCCGGTGGGGCCTAGGAACAGGAACGAACCCATTGGGCGGTTCGGGTCCTGGAGACCGGCGCGGGCGCGGCGGATCGCGCGGGAGACCGCCTCGACCGCCTGGCGCTGGCCGATCACACGGCGCCCGAGCGTCTCCTCCATCTGGAGCAGCTTCTCGCGCTCGCCGCTCAGCATCTTGTCGATCGGGATCCCGGTCCAGCGTGACACCACCGAAGCGATATCCTCGCTGGTCACCTCCTCGCGGATCATCGCGGTCGCGCTCGCGGCTTCAGCCTCGGCGAGCTGGCGTTCGAGCTGCGGGATCGTGCCGTAGGCAAGCTCGCCGGCTTTGGCGAGGTCGCCCGAGCGCTGCGCTTGCTCAAGCTCCAGCCGTGCGGCGTCGAGCTGCTCCTTGATCTTGCCCTCGGTCTGGATCTTCTCCTTCTCAGCCGTCCAGCGCTGGGTGAGCTCGGCCGACTGCTGCTCGAGATTGGCGAGCTCTTCCTCGAGCGCAACGAGGCGATCCTTGGAGGCGCGGTCGGTCTCCTTCTTCAGCGCCTCGCGCTCGATTTTCAACTGTATGATGCGCCGGTCGAGCGTCTCGATCTCCTCCGGCTTCGATTCGACCTCCATGCGCAGCCGCGAGGCGGCTTCGTCCATGAGGTCGATCGCCTTGTCGGGAAGGAAGCGGTCGGTGATGTAGCGATTGCTGAGCGTCGCCGCCGAGACGAGCGCGCCATCGGTGATGCGCACGCCATGGTGCAGCTCGTATTTCTCCTTGAGGCCGCGCAGGATCGAGATCGTGTCCTCCACCGTCGGCTCGCCGATGAAGACCGGCTGGAAGCGACGCTGAAGGGCGGGGTCCTTTTCCACATGCTTGCGATATTCATCGAGCGTAGTGGCGCCGATGCAGTGCAATTCGCCGCGGGCGAGGGCCGGCTTCAACAGGTTGGACGCGTCCATCGCGCCTTCGCCTTTGCCGGCGCCGATCAGCGTATGCATCTCGTCGATGAAGAGGATGATGTCGCCTTCGGCCTGCTTGACCTCGTCGAGCACGCCCTTCAGCCGCTCCTCGAACTCGCCGCGATATTTGGCGCCGGCGATCAGCGAGCCCATGTCGAGCGCCATCAGCCGCCGGTCCTTCAGCGAATCGGGAACGTCGCCATTGGCGACGCGCAGCGCCAGGCCCTCGGCGATCGCAGTCTTGCCAACGCCCGGGTCGCCGATCAGCACCGGATTGTTCTTGGTGCGGCGGGCAAGAATCTGGACTGTGCGCCGGATCTCCTCGTCACGGCCGATCACCGGGTCGAGCTTGCCGTCGCGCGCGGCCTGGGTGAGGTCCCGCGCGAACTTCTTGAGCGCGTCGTAGCGGTCCTCGGCGCTCTGCGTGTCGGCGGTGCGCCCGCCGCGAAGTTCGTTGATCGCGGCGTTGAGCGCTTCGGCCTTCACCCCCGCATCGGCAAGCGCCTTGCCGGCATCGGTGGTTTTCGCAAGCACGAGCGCAAGCAGCATCCGCTCGACGGTGACGTAGCTGTCGCCCGCCTTTTGCGCCACCTGCTCGGCCTGGTCGAGCACGCGGATGGTCTCGCCGTCAAGGCTGGGCGCGGCGCTGGCGCCGCTGCCCGATACAGCCGGAATTTTGGCGAGCGCCTCGTCGGTCTCGCGCCGCGCGGCCTCAGCGCTGCCGCCGGCGCGGGCGATGAGGCCCGCCGCCATGCCTTGCTCGTCTTCAAGCAGCGCCTTCAGCAGGTGAATCGGCGCAATCCGCTGGTGATTGTTTCGAAGCGCCACGGTCTGCGCGGACTGCAGGAAGCCGCGGGCACGATCAGTGAATTTCTCTAGGTTCATATCAGCCCCTGTCCTTTCGGGAGGGATGTAGTGTTGCCTTTCTGCAACACAAGAGCCTCTCTTCTATTTTCGCTGGGCGCTCGCGGCTTCGGCTCCCACCGTTCGGCCGAAGAAGCTGTCGCTGTTCCATCTCGGCGCTTCCGGAGCATCGGCGATCTCGCGGGCGATCAGATAATTGATCCGCGCGAACTTGGCGCCGGCCTCCCAGTTGAACGGCAGATCGAGCTGGTCGCTCGGCTTGTGATAATGGGTTGCGAGGAAGTCGCGGAAGCGCTGCTCGCCTTCGCCGGCGAAACCCGTCATCAGGAAGACCGAGGGAATGCCCTCCTGGACGAAGCGGTAATGGTCGGATCGGGTGAAGAGTCCTTCCTGCGGTAGCGGATCGGGGGTGAGGGCGACGCCCATCCGCTGCCCCGCGCGGGCGACGATCGGGCCGAGCGTCGAATGATTGGCGCCGAAGGCAATGACGTCTTTGAAATCGTAGAGCAGGATCGGCATGTCGAGGTTGACGACACCAACCACCTTGCCGTTCCCCACCACCGGGTTCTTGGCCAGATACTGGGCTCCAAGCAGCCCCTTCTCCTCGGCGGTCACCGCAGCGAACAGGATCGAGCGGCGCGGCCGATTTGGCGCGCTCGCCATCGCCCGCGCGACCTCCAGCATGGTGGCGACGCCTGCCGCATTGTCCATCGCGCCGTTATAGATCTTGTCGCCCTCCCGCTCCGGGTTGACGCCGACATGATCGAGATGCGCCATCAGCAGCACATATTCGCCGGCGAGCGCCGGATCGGATCCGGGCAGCACGGCCAGCACATTGGGGCTGGTTACACGCTCGGTGATGCTCTGCCGCTCAAGCCTCACCGCCGGCTTCAACGCAAAGCCCTTGGGCTTGCCGCCCTCTTTCGCAGCCTCGTCAAGGACAGCGCCGAGCGGCCGCTTGGCGCCGGCGAACAGAGCTTGCGCGGCGGACGCATCGAAGGTCGCCGTTCCTCGGATGCCGGGAGCCATCCGATAGGGCTGGCCCGCGGGATCGACCCAGCTCAACTCGGGCTCGTTCATGCCCTCGATGCGCCGCGCCCACGGCCTCCGCTCCATGTCCTGACGGGTGAGGAGCGTGATGATGCCGATCGCCCCGTGGCGCTCGGCCATGCGCGCCTTTTCGGCATTGAGGTGAGCGCCGATCTCGCTCGGCGTGCCTTTCGGATAGCCGGAGAGCACCGCGACCCATTTGCCCCTGACATCGAGTCCCCGATAATCGTTGAAGCCTCGGCCCGGCAGGTCGAGGCCGTAGCCGGCGAAAACCACCGGCGCATCGATCGTCTGGCTGGGCTCGGCCGTGCTCGGGCGGATCAGCACGCCCTCGCCGTTGATGAAGGTCGTGCCACCCACCGTCACCTGCGCCGGTGTGCCGCCGAGGCGGGCGCGGACGAACGGGACGGTCTGATACCAGCCGCCGGTCGTGGCGGGCTTCAGCCCCAGCGCCTCGAACCGGGTGGCGACATATTTGGCGGCAATGTCATAGCCGCGCGTCGCGGCATCGCGGCCTTCGAGCAGATCGTCGGCGAGGAAGGCGACATGGGCCCGGAACGGCTCCGGACGGAATTCCGGCTCCGCATCCTGGGCGAAGGCGGCCGCGCACAAAGAGGCGCTGGCCAAGGCGGCGAGCAGTTTGAAACGCATGAACAAGGTCTCCGAAGAAACAAGCGGGCGCGACCCAGATGGAATGCCGAGGCACCAAGCGCAAGGCAACGCCGGGTGTAAGTGCTGGGCCTTGTTTTTCCTGGTGTTTCGCTTCGGGGTAACCATCTTGCGCCTCAGGCGCCCACCGCTATGGTGCGGCTCACATTTGTCAGGAGGAAGTCCTTTGCGCCACGTGCTGCTCCCGTTCGCGCTCTTCTTCACCACTTTGGCCTTGTCTGCCTGCACGACGATGAACGGCGGAAGCGCGACGGCCGAAGCGCCGGCATCCGCTGCGTCCGCCACGGCAATGGCGCCCGGTCGGATCGAGCCGGCGCCCGTGTCGCAGCTGGTCCGCCAGGTCGACATCCCCTACGAGCAATTCACGCTCCCGAACGGCCTGCGCGTCATCGTGCACGAGGATCGGAAGGCGCCGGTCGTCGCCGTCTCCGTCTGGTATCATGTCGGGTCCAAGGACGAGCCCAAGGGCCGCACCGGCTTTGCCCACCTCTTCGAGCATCTGATGTTCAACGGATCCGAAAACGCGCCCGGGGATTTCTTCGAGCCGCTCCAGCAGGTCGGCGCGACCGATTATAACGGCACCACCTGGTTCGATCGGACCAATTATTTCGAGACGGTGCCGACCCCAGCATTGGAGCGTGCCCTGTTCCTGGAGAGCGACCGCATGGGGCACCTGCTCGGTGCGGTGACTCAGCAGAACCTCACCAACCAGATCGGCGTCGTCCAGAACGAGAAGAGGCAGGGCGACAACCAGCCCTATGGCCTGGTCGAATATAAGCAGCTCGAGGCGCTCTTCCCCGAAGGCCACCCTTATCGCCACTCGACGATCGGCTCGATGGCCGACCTTTCGGCGGCGAGCCTCGAGGATGTGAAGAACTGGTTCCGCCAGCGCTACGGCCCGAACAATGCGGTGCTCGTGCTCGCCGGCGACGTCGATGTCGCGACCGCGCGCCGGCTCGTCACCAAATATTTCGGCGACATTCCGCGTGGGCCGGAGGTGAAGCCCACGGCCGCCGACGTGCCGACGCTTCCCGCGCCCAAGTCCGAGGTGATGAAGGACCGGGTCGCAACCACGCGCCTTTATCGGCTCTGGGCCGTGCCCGGTCTTACCCATCAGGACACGGTGCCGCTCGACGTCGCCGCCACTGTGCTGGGCGGCCTTTCCAGCTCGCGCCTCGACAATGCGCTGGTCCGCAAGGAGAAAATTGCTGTTGCCGTCACCGCGAGCGTGCAGGCCTTCGAGCGCGTCAGCCTGTTCGAGGTGACCGCGGACGTGAAGCCCGGGGTCGACGCGGCTTTGGTTTCCCGCCGGCTCGACGAGATCATCGCCGAATTCGTTCGCAATGGGCCGACGGCCGATGAAGTCCAGCGCGTCGCCACCCGGGAAGTGTCGGGCCGCATCAACGGCCTGGAATCCGTCGGCGGCTTCGGTGGCAAGGCCGTGGCGCTTGCCGAGGGTGCGCTCTATGCGCGCGATCCCGGATTCTACAAGAAACAGCTCCAGGCCTATGCGTCGGCGACCCCGGATCGAGTGAAGGCGGTGACGCAGAAATGGCTGAGCCGCCCCGTTTACGCACTGACGGTCGAGCCTGGCGAGCGAGAGGCTTATGAAGAGGTAACGACTAGTGGCGGCGCCGGAACGCACCATCCCGCTTATTACCGCACGCCGACCGAGGCCGAAAAACCGATGGCTCCGAAGCCGCCGCGCGCGGTGATGCAGCCGGCGTCCGCAGCCCAGGGCGCCGGATCCGCTGCCCGCAGGGGCGGTGTCGACCGGTCGAAGATGCCCGAGGTGGGCGAGGTCCCGAACCTCGACTTCCCTGACATCCAGCGGGCCCGGCTGTCGAACGGCATGGAGATCGTCTACGCGCAGCGTTCGGCGGTTCCCGTCACGCGGGTCGCCGTCAGCTTCGATGCGGGCAACGCTGCCGATCCGAAAAACAGGCTGGGGACGCAGGCGTTGACGCTTGCGCTGCTTGACGAGGGCACCCGCACGCGAAATTCGATCCAGATCGCCGAGGAGCAGGAGCGGCTCGGCGCCCGGATCAGCGCCGGCGCCACCATGGACCGGACCACCGTATCGCTTTCCGCGCTGACACCGAACCTCGCGCCGTCGCTCGATCTGCTTGCCGACATCGTTCGCAACCCGGCCTTCGATCCAGCCGAGGTGGAGCGCCTGCGCGGCGAGCAGCTGGCGCGGCTCGCGTCCGAGCTGACCCAGCCGCAAGCCATTGCGCTCCGCGCTTTGCCGCCGGTGCTTTATGGCGCCAGCCACCCCTATGGCGTCCCGTTCACCGGCACGGGGGATCCCAAAGCGGTCGAGCAGGTGAGCCGCGACGAGCTGGTGGCGTTCCATCAAAGCTGGCTCCGTCCGGACAACGGCAAGATCTATGTGGTCAGCGATCGGCCGCTCGCCGAGATCCAGCCGCTGCTGGAGCGGAGCTTTGGCGATTGGGCGCCGCCGGCGGCCCCAAAAGGGGTCAAGAATCTCGGTGCCGCAACGCCGGCGGCAAGGCCGCGGCTCGTGCTTATCGACCGGCCTCAGTCGCCGCAGTCGGTGATCCTCGCCGGACAGCTGCTGCCCTATCGCGGCGCCGACCCGATCGAACCGCTGCTGGTCTCGAATGACGTGCTCGGCGGCACCTTTCTCTCCCGGATGAACATGGATCTGCGGGAGACCAAAGGCTGGTCCTACGGCGTCAATGGTCGCATCAACCGGCTGGTGGGCACGGTGCCCTACCTCGTGTCGGCTCCCGTCCAGGCGAACCAGACCGGCCCCTCGATCGCGGCGCTGATGAGCAACATGAACGAGTTCCTCAAGACCAAGGGCATCACACCGCCGGAGCTGGAGCGGACGATCAACAACCGTACGCTGAGCCTCGCCGGCAATTTCGAGACCTCGGACGATGTCCTGTCCGGGCTGCAGTCGATCGATCTCTATGGCTGGCCGGAAGATTATTACGAGACGCTGGCGGCGCGTTATCGGGCGATGACGACGGCTGAGCTCGACCAGGCGGCCCGCCGGGCGCTCGATCCCAGCAAGCTCGTCTGGGTTGTGGTCGGCGATGCCGCCAAGATCCGGCCGCAGCTCGACAAGCTCGGCATGCCGGTCGAGGTGATGCAGGCGCAGTAGGGCGATCATCCGAGGCGCGTTACGTGGCCCATCTTGCGGCCCGGGCGCGCCTCCTTTTTACCATAGAGATGGAGGTGCGCGGCGGGATCCGAGAGGATCTCGCGCCAGGCATTCGCGTCGCTCCCGATCAGGTTCTGCATGGCGACCCGGGGCAGGACGAGGCCGGTGTCGCCGAGCGGGAGGCCGCAGATCGCCCGGATGTGGTTCTCGAACTGCGAGCTCAGCGCGCCCTCGATGGTCCAGTGACCGCTATTGTGCACGCGGGGAGCCATTTCGTTAAAAATCGGGCCATCGGCTGAAGCGAAGAATTCCAGCGTGAGGACGCCGACATAATCGAGCGCGTCAGCCACCTTTCGGGCGAGCTGCTCCGCCTCGGCGATGGCGGGCCGCAGCTCCGGGCCGGCCGGGATCTCGGAACGGTCCAAGATGCCGTTCAAGTGGCTGTTGCGGGGGGCATCCCAGCTGATCATCTCGCCCGATGCCGCGCGGCAGAGGAGGATCGAGAATTCAGCCTCGAATCGGATGAAGCCTTCCAGCACGCACGGGGCGCCGCGCACCGCCTCCCATGCGGCGGCGGCCTCGGCAGGGGCCATGATCCGCGCCTGTCCTTTGCCGTCATAGCCGAAGCGGCGGGTTTTCAGGATGGCGGGTGTTCCGATCTTGGCCAGCGCCCTTTCCAGCTCGGCTGCACTGTTGACCGAGGCGAAGGGCGCGGGGCGGCCGCCCAGCTCCAGGACGAATTCCTTCTCTGCGAGCCGATCCTGCGCGATCTCCAGGGCGCGGCGCGGCGGGTAGAGCGGCGCTTCGGCCGCCAGCGCGCCCAAAGGCCCGGCCGCGATATTCTCGAACTCGTAAGTGGCGACATCCACTTCGCTGCCGAAGCGGGCCAGAGCCGCTTCGTCCTCATATCGGCCGCGGGTGAAGCGGGCGGAGACTTCCACAGCCGGCGGTGCTTCATTGGGGGCATAGATGTGGCATCTGTAGCCGAGCTGCGCCGCCGCGATTGCGAGCATCCGCCCAAGCTGGCCGCCGCCGACAATGCCGATCGTAGAGCCGGGCGGGATCAGGATCATTCGGGGCGTTCGGCGATGCTGTCGGTCTGATGCTGGCGCCGGGCGTGCAGCCGCCGGGCCAAAGCCTGGTCGCCGAGCGCAAGAATGGCGGCAGCGAAAAGAGCCGCGTTGATCGCGCCGGCCTTGCCGATCGCCAGCGTACCCACGGGAATGCCGGCAGGCATCTGGACGATCGATAAGAGGCTATCCAGCCCGGCCAGTGCCTTCGATTCCATTGGCACCCCCAGGACCGGAAGCGTTGTCATTGACGCAGCCATTCCGGGTAGGTGCGCGGCGCCGCCAGCGCCGGCGATAATCACCTTCAATCCCCGCTCAGAGGCGCCTTTCGCATAGGCGACCAGCCGGTCGGGCGTGCGGTGCGCGGAGACGATCCGGGTCTCGTACGCCATCTCGAGTGCATCGAGCGTCTCGGCGGCATGGCGCATCGTCTCCCAATCGGATTGGCTGCCCATGATGATGCCGATGGGGGGAGCCTCGTCTGCCATCCAACAACCTTCTGCCCGGCGAAGCGCCACCTCTTATCGGGCGGTCGGAGCCGAGGCAATGCGGGCCGCCTTGGTTTGCCATGTGTTAACCCGCAAGGTGTAATGAGATATTGTGTAATGGGGCGGATTGCGAGGGACGCTGGATGGCTGGCAGGGCTGGGACGAATGGGTCGGGGGACAGCATGCGCCGGCTCGCCGACGAGAATGCGCTGCTTCGTGCCTCGATCGCCGAACTGCGCGACCGCATGACGCAGCTCGAGGCGCTTGCCGATACCGACCCGCTGACGCCGCTCCCGAACCGCCGCCGCTTCCTTCGCGAGCTGGAGCGCGCGGTCGCTCAGGCGAGCCGCCACGGCACGCCCGCGGCCATGCTCTATGTCGACCTCGACAGTCTCAAGACGATCAACGACCGCCACGGCCATTTTGCCGGAGACGCCGCCCTCATTCACGTGGCGAAGCTGCTCAGCGGGCTTATTCGATCCACCGATATCGCCGCGCGCATCGGTGGAGACGAGTTCGCGTTGCTGCTCGACCATCTCGATTTGGAAAGCGCCATTGACACGGCCGAGCGCATCGCTCGATGCATTGCCTCGACGCCTCTCGACCTAGGCGGGAACCTTATACAGCTGCAGGCGTCGATTGGGACGGCCGCGATCCTCGCCGGCGACAGCGTCGAGGACGTGATGCAGCGCGCCGACCGCAACATGTACGTCGCCAAGGCCGCAGCCTGAAACCCTCCCTCGGAAAGGAGGGGGTGATCAGCGGTCCTTCAAATAATAACGGTCGGTGGCGGAGAGGTTTCCGTCGAGCTCGTAGACGATCGGCTGTCCCGTTGGGATCTCGAGGCCGGTGATCTCATCGTCGGGAATTCCCGAAAGGTGCTTCACAAGCGCCCGCAGCGAATTTCCATGCGCCGAGATGAGCACGCGCTCGCCCGCTCTAAGAGCCGGTGCGATCCTCTGCTCCCAATAAGGAAGCACACGCGCGATCGTGTCCTTGAGGCTCTCGGTGCTCGGCACCTCGATGCCGGCGTAGCGGCGGTCGGCTGAAAGATCGAAGGGGCTGCCTGGCTCCAGCGGCGGGGGCGGGATGTCGAACGAGCGCCGCCAGATCTGCACTTGTTCCTCGCCAACCTTGGCGATCATCTCGGCCTTGTTGAGGCCGGTGAGGCCGCCATAATGGCGTTCATTGAGCCGCCAATTCTTCTCCACCGGCAGCCACAGGCGGCCCATGCTTTCCAAGGCGAGGTTCAGCGTCTTGATCGCGCGCGTTTGCAGGCTGGTGAAGCAAAGGTCGAAATCGAGCCCGCGGCTCGCCATCAGCTCGCCCGCCGCCCGCGCCTCCTCCGCGCCCTTCTCGGTGACGTCCACATCCCACCAGCCGGTGAAGCGGTTCTCGAGATTCCACTCCGATTGGCCGTGGCGAATGAGGACCAGACGGGGCATCAGCGCCGCCGCGCCCCGATCTCGTCGATGATCGCGTGCAGCGCGTCGAGACAGGACCGGCCGAGCAGGCGGCTTCGATCCGGCGACCAGCCCTCGTGCGCGTCGGGAAGGTCGTCATTGTCCTTGAACGGCATTTCTAGCGTCATCGATATGGCGCCGAACCGTTCGGCCAGCTGCGCCGTGGACATTGAAAGGTTTGCCTGGCCAGGAGCCGGTATTTCATAGCCCTTCTGGGTCTGGAAGTCGGGCGAGATTCGAACCAGCTCGTCACTGAAGCGGTTGAACAGCTGCTGCTGCTCCTTCTTGAGGCTCGGAATACCTTCGAAGCCGGCCAGGAAGTTGGCGGCGATGGCTTCGTCGCCATGAACGTCCATTGCGAAGTCGACGCCGGTTTTGTCCATTTCGTTGCGGACGTAGAGCACCTCGGGACTGCGCTCCCGCGAGGGCTCGTGCCATTCACGGTTGAGGTTCACCCCGACCGCGTTGGTACGAAGATGGCCGCGTTTGGAGCCGTCGGGGTTCATGTTCGGAATCAGGTGGAAGCTCGCCTTCTGCCGAAGCCGGCGCGAGACGGGAT
>JALYGI010000417.1 GCA_030777185.1 Pseudomonadota bacterium | reverse complement strand
GGGGGGGGGCTGACCACCGGGGGGGTACAGGCAGAACGACCTTATTCGGAAAGGGTTCCCGGAAAAACGAAACGCTCCGGAATTTTCCGAAGCGTTTCGCCGACGGCTGCCTGTAAGGGCGCTGTCTCCCGTCCCCGAGTCCTCTTATAGCGAAAAAAACGAGGATGGGAAAGGCTGCTCGACAGGCCCCGATCAGCCGCTCTTCACCGCCGCCAATTCGTTCCCTGACGGATCGAGGAAATGGAACCGGCGACCGCCTGGAAAAGCGAATGCCGCCCTCACGATTCGGCCGCCCGCTTGCTCCACCGCCGCCTGCGCCGCCTCGAGATCCTCGACTTCAATCACCGGCAGCGGCGCCTTTGTCGCTTCCCTCCCGTCCGCCTGCAGCCCGATATCGGTGTCTCCGCTGGTCGTGGCCGCATAAGTCGGCCCAAATTCCGTCATCGACCAGCCGAACGTCTGCTCGTAAAAAGCTTTTGCAGCCTCGATCCCCCGCACTGGAAGCTCGACATAATTGAGCCGCGCCATTTCAGTAACGGCGCAGCAGCCCCGCGAGCTTGCCCTGGATCTGGACCTGCTCGGGCCGGTAGCGCTGCGGATCGTAATTACGGTTGGCGGGATCGAGGCGGATCATTTGTCCTTCGCGGCGGAAGGTCTTGAGGGTCGCCTCCTCGTTGTTGACGAGCGCGACCACGATCTCGCCGTCCCGCGCCGTGTCGGTCTTGCGGACGAGCGCGTAATCCCCGTCGAGGATCCCTTCCTCCACCATCGAGTCTCCCGCGACTTCGAGAGCATAATGCTCGCCCGGACCAAGCAAGGCGGCGGGCACCGACAGGCTTTCGGTTCCCTGCAGCGCCTCGATCGGCGTGCCGGCCGCGATCCGGCCGTGCAGCGGCAGCTCGATGACGTCGTTGGCCGGAGCGGGCGCAGGCGCCGCCGTCCGGAGTGGAACGACACTGCCGCCGCCAGCCGGTTTTTCCGGCATCCTCATCACTTCAAGCGCACGTGCCCGGTTGGGCAAGCGGCGGATGAAGCCGCGCTCCTCAAGCGCAGAGATCAGCCGGTGCACCCCCGATTTCGACTTGAGGTCCAGCGCTTCTTTCATCTCCTCGAAAGAGGGGGAAACCCCCGTCTCGCCGAGATGATCATTGATGTAGCACAGAAGCTCATGTTGCTTACGCGTCAGCATGCCTCGGCTCCTTCGGGAACGAACGGGGAACGTGTAGGAAACATTTCAGCGGCTTGTCAAGCGGAAGCGCTGCAAACGGGCGCGCGCCTTGTAACAGCTGCGGATGTTTCAAAAGCGGACATCAACCACCGGCCCGGGCTGACGCACTGGTTTCACCGCTGGAATGAGCTACCGTGGTTCCTTCCGGAGAGGAATTAATGGTGAACCCCGAAGGGGAAATTCCAGAGGATCGCCAGGTCGGGCGAAAGCCCGAGCCGCTGCCCGATCGCGCCAATCCGACCGAAATCGCCATGGGTGTGATGTCGCGGGAAAATGGGCTCCGCAACCCTGCGCGCCGGCTGCTTGCTCAGCAGGCCGCGCTCGTCTCCGGCCAGCGCAAACTGATTGGCACCGAATTTCGTCAGCGCCGGCTGCAGATCATTGCCGTCCGCATCGGTATCGCATTCAAAGCCACACTCATCGCCGCCTTCGGATTGTTCGTGATCTTGCTGGCTGTGATCCTTTTCGCCGCGATACGGTCCGAGAAGGTGGTGGTCGAACCGTTCAAGGTCCCGGAGACGCTCACCGAAGCCGGAGCAAGCGGAGACGTGGTGGCGGACGGGATCGTCGACGAACTGACCCGGCTCCAGGCAGCGACCCGGACTGATGCCCCGCTCCGCCCGATCAACAGCGCCTGGTCACGTCAGGTCGAGGTCGAATTCCCGCAAACAGGCGCCTCGATCGGGGAGATCCGGCGGTTCCTGATGGCGAGGCTCGGAAACGACACCCGTGTCAGCGGCAGCGTCACTCGCGAGGACGGGACGCTGAGGCTCACTGTCCGCGGCGACGGCATTCCGGCAAAGAGCTTCTCGGGCCCCCTCAAGGAGCTGCCGGGGCTCTACGAACGCGCCGCCGAGTACCTGTACGGCTCCGCGGAGCCTGCTTTGTATCTGCTTTACCTGAACCAGACCGGACGCGGGGCAGAAGCCGTCGACTTCGCTCCCGGAGCTTTCAAGGCCGCGCGCACCGATGAAGAGCGCTCGATGGTCGCCGCGGACTGGGCGATGGCGCTCACCACCCGAGGTCGCTACGGGGAGGCCAAGGAGCGCGCCCGAATTGCCGTCAGGCTCGACCCCAATAATTGGCGCGCCCACACCATCATGATCGACGCCCTCACCGACGATGAACAGGCGCTCGCGGCAAGCCGCTGGCTGCGCCGTCGCATGGCCGGCGCGCGGAACAGGCGGCTGCGCGACTCCGTCATTGTGAGAGAATATCTGCTGACGCAGAACTGGACTGCGCTCATTGCCATGTACCTTCAGGACCCGGGTGACGCGGTTCAGCAGGAAACGGCGGCCGTTTCGCGCGGTCCCTCGCTCCCGGAGGCGGAAGCCTACCGGCACGACCATCAGGCGGCACGGCGTCACCTCCTGACGGCCGATCCGACTGACGATATCGTACGCCCCACCCGATATTTCACGGCGGGTCTCCGCGAGCTCGACCTCGGCAGGGCCGACCTTGCCGTTGCGCCGCTCGAGCGGTTCCACCGGAAGCTCATGGGCAACCCGGAGCTTCGGCACGTCTTCCGCGGCCATCAATGTCATCTGGCGATCGCCTACGCCCGGCTTGGACGGACCGCAGACGCCCTGCGAGTCCTCGATGCCGAGCCGGAAAGCTCGCGCTGCCGCGCCTTTCGCGGCGACGTGTTCGCTCTGGCGGGCAATTGGCCGGCTGCGGCGGACGCTTATCGAAGCGCCATCCGCCGGTCGCCGTCGCTGCCGATCCCCTACGAACGAGCGGGGGCAGCCTTGCTGGCGCGGGACGAGCCGGAGCGCGCGGCGCGCTTGTTCCGAGCGTCCATCGAGCGCGGCCCGCATTGGGCTGACCCTCGGTTCGGCTTGGCTGAGGCGCTGATGCAGCTCGGTCGCTTCGAGGAGGCCGAACGGGAATATCGTGAGGCCGCCCGCTACGCTCCGCGCTGGGGCGCGCTGCACATGGGCTGGGGAGAAGCCTTGTGGCGCCTCGGGCGCCGTGCCGAAGCACGCGAGAAATTCCGGTCCGCGGCAGGCATGGATCTCAGCGCGGCTAATCGCGCTCGCCTGAAGCAACTCGCGGCCATGGGGTGAACCGCCCGCCGTCATGTGCGTTGTCGTCGCACATGGGTTAGTTGTCGAGGTGGTGGTTGCCGGACGTCGCAGAAAAAGCTGAACGTCCATCTGCCGAACCGCCAGCCGCTTACACGCCCCGGGTCCTGCCGGATCGCCGCGAACTCGCTGTTATCGCCGTTGAGCGGACCCGGATGCCGATGGCGGCTCGTGGCCCGCTTTGAAGCGCCGTTGCTCGGTGGCGACGGGGCCGGCGCAGGCGATCAGGTGATCGAGCCGACCTTCTTCACGCCCTGCCAGACTTCGCAAACCGGACAATCTTCATCCGCCATGGCTTCCTGAATCGCCTGATCATCATCGGCGGCCTCGACGTCCTTACCCTTGAGGATCGGACCCTGGGGTTCCGCCAGCTTGTAAACTCGGTAGTGTTTCATATTCCCTCCCCGCACTGACAACTATTATCCACCTGATTGATTGGCAAGGCATTTTGGGCTGCCGCTAGCGCCTCCTCGAGCCTCGTCGCCGGTTCGGGGCACGGGCTCAGCTTCGCGGCCAAAGCCGTGCATGATGTCCCGCAACGGGCCACTTTTCTCAGGGCTCAGGAAAGTCTCTACTGCCGCACTGGAATAAAGAGTGCGAAGTCAGTAATTTGAAGGTGCCGTTGCGACTCCAGTCAGGGGGGAGCCCGGCGGCGGGAGAGCGACATGTACGTCCCGATCGTGCTGCTGATCTTCGTGGCTGTCCTCGTTGGTGGCCACGCCTTTCT
>JALYGI010000416.1 GCA_030777185.1 Pseudomonadota bacterium | reverse complement strand
TATCTATGCAGGCGCGGCGTACGACCGCGGCGCCTGGGACGAGGGGAGCATGCGGCTCGACGGCCCCGGCGCTCACATCCTCGACCCGTGGCTGGCGCTCACGTCGGAAGGTCGGGATATCCTGGCGCTCGGCTTCAATGCAGGCGCGAACGGCACCATCAGCAGGGAAATGGCCGATCGCGCGAACGTCTGGTTCCGCCGCTATGCCGATAACGACCGCGACATGCGCCTCACCGACGAGGAGATCCGCCTCGCGCTCGCTCATGCGGCAAGGAACGGCAGCCGCGGCGGCTACTGATCAGGATAGCGGATCGAGACGATCTCCAGCTCTTTCTCGCCCGAAGGAAGGGTCACTCTCCTAAGGTCGCCCACCGCGGCGCCTCGGATCGCCCGCGCGATGGGCGAATTCCAGCTGATCCGGCCCGAGCCGGCATCGGCCTCGTCCTCGCCGACCAGCGTCACGACCCGCTCAACATCCTCTTCGTCAGCGAGCGTCACCGTAGCGCCGAAAAAGACGCGGCCCTGGTCCTGCTGCCGCGCAGGATCGAGCACGCTCGCCGCCGCCATCCGCTTCGACAGCCAAGCGAGGCGACGGTCGATCTCGCGAAGACGTTTGCGGCCATAGATATAATCGCCATTCTCGGACCGGTCGCCATTTCCCGCCGCCCAGCTGATCGTCTCCACCAGCTTGGGCCGCTCGGTGCCGAACAGCGCCTCATATTCTTCCCGCAGGCGCTTGAAGCCCGCGGGAGTGATGTAGTTGGGTTTGTCCGCCATGGGCGAAAGGTTTAGCCCGGCCGCCCCGATTTGCCGAGATAGGAGGACAGCCGCGTCCGCTCGGGCGTCCGCGCGCGGGACGGGTTCAGCGCGTCGTACACCACCGCATTTTCAAGCACGCGCTGCACATAGCCCTTGGTTTCGGTGAACGGGATGTCCTCTATCCAGCGCACGACGTCGACGCCCGACAGGCGCGGATCACCGAACTCGTTCACCCATTTGCGGACATTGCCCATGCCGGCATTGTAGCTCGCCACCGCCAGCGGCGCGTTGCCGCCCCAATAGCTCATCAGCGTCTCGAAATATCGGCTGCCGAGCATGACGTTATATTCAGGGTCCCGCGTCAGCCGGCCGAGATCGTAGCCGAGCCCCATTTTGCCCGATACTTCGCGCGCCGTGGGCGGCATCAGCTGCATCATACCGCGCGCGCCGACCGGGCTCACCGCTGCGCGATCGAACGAGCTTTCCTGGCGGGTGATGCCGTGGACCAGCGACCAGTAATTGCTTTGCGCCGCCGGTACCCGGACTTCGGGATAGCTTGAGCGCACGTAAAAAGGGCTTCCCGCATTGCGGCCGGTGCGCGCAAGCCAGACGTTGAGGTCCGGCCGAGAGATTTGCCGGCCCAATTCAGCGGCGAGGGCGCGCTCCCGCTCGTCGCTTGCCTGCTCCGCGATCGCGCGGACAAACAGCGATTGGTCTTCCCAGCGGCCGGTCTGCCCCAGCCATCGCACCGCCTCGACGACCCCCCGCCGCTGGAACGCCGTGCGATCAGCGTCGGTGAGTGTTACCGCCGGGGTGGCGGCAGGAGCGGGTACGGGCCGCCCGAGCCGCTCGAGCGCGAGCTGCCCGTAGAACAGCTCCGGATGCTGCGCAGCCTCGGTGAAGTAGCTGGTCGCCTGCATCGGTTGCCCTGCGGCGTCCGCGGCCCGTCCGGCCCAGTAAAGCCCCTTGGTCAGCACCTGGGTCGACCTGCCGCCGCGGGCGTAGCGAAGGAACATCGCCGCCGCGTCCGCGGGGCGGTTCAGCCGCTGGAGCGCGGTGGTGCCGGCAAGCCAGACGAGGCTGGTATATTCGTCCCGCTCGCCCGCGCTGCGATCGGACACTCTGGTCCCCGCCGGGAAAGCCTCGTCGGCCTGGCTTGCGATCTGATAGGCCGTCAACCAGTTGCGGTCGCTGGCCGCACCCCGGGCCATGGTGAGCGCCGTTTCCAGCCATTTTTCGGCGTTCTTAGGTCGGCTCGTGAAGGTGTGGCGCTGTGCCAGCAGCGTGCGCGCCGCCGAGCTCTGGCCGCCTCTGCGCAGCCAATTGGCGCGGTCCATCACCACACCGGCTTCGCTGTTCGCCGCGGTCCCGATCGTGCCGAGCCGCGAGGCGGCGTCCGAAGCGTTGGTCTGAAGCGCGAGCCGGGCTTCATAGATCATCCGGCGGCCGGCGGAGGTAAGCGGGAGCGTCCGCTCCGCGCTTTGCGTGTCGCGATTGTCGAGCAGGGTCTCCATGCGCGCGTCATGATCGCGCTGGGTCAGCGCACCGCCGAACAGGCTCAGCAGCCGTTCTTCGTCCGCTCGCGGCAGCACGCCTCCGACCCAAGCCTTGCGTGCCGCCTCGCGTGCCTCAGCGACATTCCCTTCCGCGAGCAGCGCGAAGGCATGGCGGGCGTGGCCGATCGTGCTGGTCGGGGGCAGCAGGCGGAAGAAGGACACGACTTCGCGCGGACTGGTGCTCTCGGGGCTGATCGCGCGCTCGGCCGTCTTGCGCATCGAGGCTTCGCCCGGCCAGCCGCGATAGCTGGTGAGAAACGAGGCGTAGGATGAGAAGGGCAGACCGTCCGTCTGCCGGAGGTTCCGCCAGCGATCGACCGCTGACGCGATGTAGGGCGCGCCGGTGTAAGGCGCAGCGGTGGCCCGCGAATAGCTTTCCGGCGGCAGATAATGCGCCGGCGGAGCCGAATAGGGTGCGGGCTGGGCAGCGGGTTGGGCCGCGTTGATTTCGGTGCTCGGCGCAAGCGCCGCACCGACGGCCGCGGCGGAGGCGAAAAGGGTGGCGAAAATAAGCGTCTTACTCTGCATGCTGGACACCATGCCGACCCCCTCCTTATCAGGCCCTGAACAACGGAGGGCCGATTTGGCTTCTATGATGGAATCTGCGTCTAAGGTGAAGGAGATAAGTGTGTTCCGCGGCTCCATCCCCGCCCTTGTGACGCCGTTTCGCGACGAAGCGTTCGACGAGGCCGTTTATCGCGATTTCCTCGAGTGGCAGATTGCCGAGGGAAGCCACGGTCTGGTCCCCGCCGGAACCACCGGAGAGTCCGCCACTTTGTCGGCCGAAGAGCAGCGGCGGGTGATCTCCGTCTGCGTTCACCAGGCGAAGGGGAGGGTGCCGGTCATCGCCGGCTGCGGCTCCAACAGCACCAGGATCGTCATCGAACATATGAAGGCGGCCG
>JALYGI010000415.1 GCA_030777185.1 Pseudomonadota bacterium | reverse complement strand
GGCGGCCTGATGGCGCCGATCGATCCGGAGAGCGGAGTGCTCGGCCCCGCCTGCCGCGGCAAGAGCGCCGGCGAGGTCCAAACCCATCCGGTGACCGGCGCGCCGGTGGCAGGCCTTCAACTGCCCGACTGGGAGGAGGCCAAGGCGCTGGTGCTCCGCGCCCATGCTGAGGTTTTCCCGGAATATAGCATGGTCGGCTGGGACGTGGCCTTCACCCCCGACGGACCGACGTTCATCGAAGGTAATGGCAAACCCTGTATTGTGGTGGCCCAGCGGGCGACCGGGCGCGGCATTGGCGAGACTCGGTTTGGAACGCTCATTCGCCATCACCTCGCCCTGGCCGACGGTCGCAATTAAGCCATAGAACTGCGCGACAGGGCGCATATCCGAGAGCAGGATTATTTCGATGCACATCCTCAAGATCCCCGCGGCGGACAAGGCGCGCCTCAAGGTCATGTTCCTCGCCAAGCACGCGCTGACCAAGGGCGAGCCGGATCCCGCGGACGGCAATCACGCTGTTTATCACTATGAAATGCGCACCACGCTTGAGGAGATCGGGCTCAACGTCGTCGCAGCGAACAGCTTCGAGGCGATCTACCACAAGCCCGATGTCGATTATGTCGTGACCCTGCTCAACCGCGGGGGCTTCCTCAACAGCGAGATGCTGGGGCCGCTGCTGCTGACGCGCCATGGCGTCCCCTATCTCGGCGCCTCGCCGATCCTGCGCGGGCTTGGCGACGACAAGCATTTGATGAAGCTCGCCGCCTCCCACCGCGGCGTGCCGGTGACGCCCTGGAACGTGGTCCGGCGCGGCGGCGGGCCCGCCCTGCGCCCCGATTTCGCCTGGGAAAAGCTGGTTGTGAAGCCCAATGCCAGCTCTGCGTCCTGGGGCGTCGGCATTTTCGAGGAATGGGAGCCGGCACGAGCCCATGCCGAGAAGGTGCTCGAAGAGGGCCATGACGTCATCATCGAGCCGCATTTCGGCACCGGCGACGTTGTGCTTCCCGTGATCGGCGCCGACGGTGTCGCCTACCTTCCAGCGATGCGTTTCCGCATGCCCGGCCAGGACGACAATTTCCGCTCCTATGAGGAGAAGCGCGCTCTGATCGATGCTCCCAAGGAGACGCTCGAACGGATCAACGATCCGGAGCTTGCCGGTCGCCTCATTGAGCTCACCCAGCGCATGCTGCCCGAGCTGTGGCCGTTCGACTATGGCCGTTTCGAATTCCGCTATGACCCGAACAGCGGCGAGCTTCGCTTCATGGAGGTTAATCCATCCTGCAATCTCTGGTCGAAGAAGACCGTGTCCGGCGCGGCCCGCCTCCTCGGCATCAGCCATGCCGAGCTGGTGGAGACGATCGTTGCCCACTCAATGCTTCGCCAAAAGGTGATCAATCGGGTGGAGATGATCCCCGTCGAGGAGCGCAAGGCGGCCTGAGCCGGAGCCATTTGAAAACGGCCTGATTCACGCCTTCGGCGGAAGCGCATGGCGCTTCCACCTCAACCGACCAGGCCTTAGGCGGTTGAGCCGGGGCGGCTCAATCGCTATCTCCGCTGGAGCAAAAGGATCAGCGAATGGCCGAGTTCACCCTTCCCAAGAACAGCAAGATCACCGGCAAGGGCCGCGAGCACAAGGATCCGGCCGGCGCGGGGCGGGTGAAACGGTTCAAGATCTACCGCTACGATCCCGACAGCGGGGAGAATCCGCGCTACGACACCTTCGAACTCGATCTCGATCAGACGGGTCCCATGATCCTTGATGCGCTTCTGCGCATGAAGAACGACGTCGATCCGACGCTCACCTTCCGCCGCTCCTGCCGGGAGGGGATTTGCGGCTCCTGCTCGATGAACATCAATGGGCGCAACGGCCTCGCCTGCACCACCGCGATCGAGGATTATAAGGGCGACATCCGCATCACCCCGCTGCCCCACATGGAGGTGGTGAAGGACCTGGTTCCCGATTTCACCCATTTCTTTGCGCAATATGCCTCAATCCAGCCTTGGTTGAAGACCGTCACGCCCGAACCTTCGGGCAAGGAGCGGCTGCAATCGCCCGACGACCGCTCCAAGCTCGACGGGCTCTACGAGTGCATCCTGTGCGCCTGCTGCTCGTCCAGCTGCCCGAGCTACTGGTGGAATTCCGACCGGTTCCTGGGGCCGGCCATCCTCCTCCAGGCCTATCGCTGGCTCGCCGACAGCCGCGATGAGCATAAAGGAGAGCGTTTGGACCAGCTCGAGGACCCGTTCCGGCTCTATCGCTGCCACACGATCATGAACTGCGC
>JALYGI010000414.1 GCA_030777185.1 Pseudomonadota bacterium | reverse complement strand
TAGGGCGGCTCCATGACACAGGCCAAATCCTATTTCTTCTGCGGAATCGGCGGCAGCGGCATGCTTCCGCTCGCCTGCATCGTGCAGGGTCACGGCTTCGAGGTGGCCGGCTCGGACCGTTCGCTCGATCAGGGCCGCATCGGCGACAAGTTCGCTTTCCTCGAGCGGCGCGGCATCCGCCTCTTTCCTCAGGACGGCAGCGGCGTCACCAGCCCGGAGCAGATCCTCGTCACCTCGGCCGCGGTCGAGGAGAGCGTGCCAGACGTCCAGTCCGCACGCCGTCTCGGCGCCGAGCACCTCACCCGGCCGCAGCTTCTGGCCCGCTTGTTCAACGCCGCGCCGACGGCCATCGGGGTCGGCGGCACCAGCGGAAAATCGACCGTCACCGGGATGATCGGCTGGATCCTGAAGGAGGTGGGGCGGGACCCGACCGTGATGAACGGCGCCGTGATGAAGAATTTCATGACGGAGGAGACGCCGTTCGCAAGCGCCTTGGTGGGCGGCGGCGATGTCTTCGTCAGCGAAGTGGACGAAAGCGACGGTTCGATCGCCCTCTACGAGCCGCGCATCGCCGTCCTCAACAACATCACGCTCGATCACAAGTCGATGGACGAGCTCCGGACGCTGTTCCTGGATTTCGTGCTGAAGGCGCAGACGACGATCCTCAACCTCGACGACGAGGAAACGAACCTCCTCGCCTCTCGCGTGTCGCCCGAGCAGCGCATCACGTTCAGCCTCGACACGCCCGCCGCGGACCTGTTCGGAAGCGCGCTGAAGGAGGAGCCGCTCGCCATCTCGTTCGACGCGGCCGAACGGAAAAGCGGCGAGACGGTGCGGGTTCGCCTCCAGGTGCCCGGCCGCCATAACGCCGCCAACGCGCTCGCCGCCCTCGCCGCAGCACGGGCGGCCGGCGTGGGGCTTCGCCAAGCCGCCGAGGCCCTCGCCGGCTTTACGGGCCTGCGCCGCCGCTTCGAGGTGGTCGGCACCTCGAACGGCATCAGCGTGATCGACGATTTCGGACACAATCCCGATAAGATCGGGGCCACGCTCGACACGCTGCATGCTTTCCCGGGCCGCGTGCTGGTGATGTTCCAGCCGCACGGCTACGGCCCGCTGCGCGCGATGGGCCGAGAGCTGATCCACTGCTTCGCCGACAAGCTCGGGCCGGACGACATCCTCATCATGCCCGACCCCGTTTATTATGGCGGCACCGTCGAGCGGACTATCGGCAGCGAGGACATCGTTGCCGGCGTCCGCCATGCCGGACGCAAGGCCGAGCACGTCCCGGACCGGGCGGTGTGCAAGGAGAGGCTGCGCGAGCTTGCCCAGCCGGGGGACCGGATCATCATCATGGGCGCCCGGGACGACACGCTCTCGATCTTCGCCGCGGAGCTGCTCGCCAGCCTTGGCTAAGCGCTGGAAGAGCGGCTAGAAAGAGGTTCCTCTTCCTGGAGCCGGCTATGCACAGCCTCTTGTTATCGTTCTCGTTGCTCTCTCTTGCCGCGCCCGCGCAGGCTGCGCCCGACTGGCGGGCTGCGCGCGAATATGAGGTGCTGCTTTCAAGCTTCGACATCCAGCCGCAGAGCATTTCGCTCAAAGCCGGCGAGCCGGTCCGTCTCCGCCTCATCAACAACAGCACCATTTCTCACAGCTTCAGCGCGAAGGACTTCTTCTCGTCCGGCGAGGTTCGCCCGCGGGACAAAAAGCTGGTCTCGAGCGGCAAGGTCGATATCGGGCCGGGCAACACGCGCGAGGTCCTGATCGTGCCAAAGGCGGGCCGCTACAGCGCGCGCTGCGCCAACCTCTTCCACCGCGTCATGGGCATGAGTGCCAGGATCATCGTCGAGTAAGGGCATGTTTGAGGATGCGGTTCCGGGCTTGTGCCGAGCCCGGGAAATGCGCTTTTAAGCGCATTTCCAAACAGACTCTCAGCGCATGCCGCTGCCGCCGAACACGGGAACGGTTTGACAAGCTCTTCGTCCTAAAGAACCCTGACCCTAGAGCACTTCCCGAAAAAGTGGGAACCATTAAGTAGGTCGCCATGCCCCGGGCATGGCTTCGCAGTCCGGGGGACTGCGAACCTACTTAATTTTCGGTCGGGAAGTGCTCAAGATTTTGATCGGGAGCCTTTCTGATCCGACAAGGCGATTCCGCCTTGACGGGAAAGGCTCTAGGAGGTTCGCGGCATGGGAAAAAAGAACAAGAAAAACAAAACAAGCAAGCTCCCCAAGCGCATTGCGGGAGTGAAGGTCCCCAAGGAGCTGCGGGATGCCGGCGGCATGCTCGCGAAGCTTGCACGCGATCCGGCCGCCCGCGAAGTGGCGCTGGCCGCCCTCACCGCCGCGCTCGCCGCCCGCAAGGATGCGCGTGCGGTGGCGCGCAAGACGCTGGCAGAAACCGGCGAGGCCGCCGGAAGCGCCGGCCGAGCCGCGGGCTGGGTCGGTCCAGCCCTTACCGCCGCTGCCGTCGAAGCTGGGCGCCTGCTGCTCCAAGCGTATGACAGTGGCGTGCGGGGCAGCACGAGCTCCGATGACGGGAAGGGACAAGAGGAAAAGGCGCTGCCGGCCGGAAAGGACGTCGCGCAAGGCGTCACCCATTGAAGCGGCGAGAATGAGCGCCCGCCAATTGCCTAGACCAAGATCGTTTCAGGCTGAACCAGCCTGAAACGTGAATCTTGGTCTCACTGAGTCGAGAGTGAAACAAGCCGGCCTCTGCTGCTTTGGGGAGAGATGCGCCGCCTGGAACCATTCACCCTGCCCTTCGGCCTGCAAGGCTGGATTGAAGCGCAGGCGGATCAGTTCCTCAGTCCTTCCAACGCTCCTCCAATCGATTTCACGCAGCCGGCCGGTGAACCGGCGCTCACCCCACCTACTTCCGTCGCCTGGCAGGTGTTCAGGAACCCGGTTTCACTGTTCATCGGCGGAATAGCCGCGGTGCTGCTCGAACTGGCCGAACCGCGCGTCCGGGCCGGGGTGTGGGATCACAGCAAATTCCGGACGGATCCGGTGGAGCGGCTCCGCCGCACCGGTCTTGCCGCCATGATCACCGTCTACGGCGCGCGGAGCGTTGCTGAGAGTATGATCGCAGGGGTTCGGGACGTGCACGGCAGGGTCTCGGGACGAACCACGGGCGGCGAGGATTACCGGGCCGACGATCCCGAGTTGCTCGACTGGGTGCAGGCGACGGCAAGCTATGGGTTCCTGCGAGCCTATCTTGCCTTCGTCCGGCCGCTCGAACGCACACAGCGAGATCAGTTCTACTTGGAGTGCGAGCCGGGCCCCCGGCTCTACGGGTGCCGGGAGCCGCCGACGAGCGAGGCGGAGATGGAAGCCAAGCTTGCGGCGATGCAGCCAAGGTTAGGATCGTCTCCGGTCATCTTCGAATTCCTCGAGATCATGCGTGCCGCAACCATCCTGCCGCCGCTGATGAGGCCCGCGCAGACTCTGATGATCCGATCGGCGGTAAGCATCGTCCCCCTGCCGGTGCGCCACCTGCTGGGTATCGGCCAACCTTGGAGCCTCAGGCGCTGGGAAGGCGCGATCGTGCGGCAGGCGGGCATCACTGCCGACCGGCTCCGGCTGGACAGCAGCCCGGCGGCACAGGCTTCGCTGCGGATGGGGCTTCCTCCGGATTATCTGTGGAAGGCAGCGGCGACCTCCGCCAGCATACGCTCCTCCTCCCCCTCGTAACGCGGCGAGAAGTGGAATGGCTCGACTTTCCTTGCCTTAGCCATGCGGGCGATCTCGCCTGCCGCTTGCGTGGTGAGATGCGCCCGGTCCTGTGCCTGACCTAAGTCGGCGGCGGCGAAGCGGGCTTCGATGAAGAAGGTGTCCGCGCCCTCAGCAAGAGCGGCGATGGCGGCTCGGTTGCGAGGCAAATCCGCGACATCGGTCACATAGGCGATCTTCTGCCCGCGCGTGACGGTGACGATATCGCGAAGCTCGGCGAGCGGCGCAGTGCCGCCGCCCGGAAGAACGATCGGGTGGTCGCCGGGAACGCCTTCCAGCACGGCGCGCTTCAGCTCTTGCAGCCACGGCCCGGTCGGCAGGCCGCGCTCGTCGAGCAAGTTCTTCCAGACATTCGCATGCGCCCTCTCCGCGATTGCGAAGCCGAGGCAGGGACCATGATGGTCGAGGATCGTTGCGCGCGCTTCAAACCCGCTCGCGCTGGCAACGATGCCGTTCGGGAGGTCGATCTCGCCCTCCCCTTCGGGGTCGAAGGAACGCTTGAACCGAAGTCGAGCGCGCCGCCCGGTCGATTCCGTCCGCATTTCGGTGACGCTGAAGACAAGGTCCGCGTCATAACGGTGGACAAGGTCCCACTCATAGGCGCTGAGCTTGTGGCGGACCCGGTCGATGAAGCCCGCCGGCCCCACCATCTCGATAGTTTTTTCGCGGCCGACGCAGATGCGGAGCAGCGCATCGAAGCCGATGAAATGATCGATGTGCGTGTGTGAGACGAAGACGTGGCTGATGCGCAGCAGATCGCGGGCGCTGAGCTGGGACAGGTCGCCCATGTCGAAGAGGAGCGCGCCGCGTTGATGAAGCGTTTCGACAAAAAGCGCGGGGTCGCCGAAACGGCCGTTGACGAGCGAGGGGTGGAAAGAGGGACGCACTTCAGGCTCCCACCGGGCTGACCCAGCTTGGGCTGAGCTTTTCCATCAGGCGCCATCCCCCCGCCTTTGGTTCGGCCCACATCCTGCCAAGGCGGATCCTCTCAATCGGTCGTTCGGGAGCGACTGCTTGGATCCTGACGCACCCCTCCTCCACCGCCTCGAGAATGCCGTAGCTGCGGTCGACGCCCGTGCCATCCGCGAGCGCGCAAATCGGCCGCGCTGCGCCCGCCAAAGCTGCCGGGGGCGCCGGATCGAATTGGAGGCTGGGAAGGGTCAGCATCCGAGCACCGCGCAACGCGTCATCCAGCGCTTGCTGCCGCAGACGGGCACGGGCGGCGGGGGACTTGCGCCGCGCCGCGGGGGATCTCTCCAAACGCAGGAGGCGGATGTCGGGAAACTGGATTGGGACAAGTGGCGGCGCATCGGGAACGGATCCAATCTCGACGATGAGGTCCGGCTTCAGCGCGGCGACGGTCGCAGCCTGCAGCCGGGCACCGAGCCCAGTCACGAAGCCCGACGTATTCGCAATGAACGGCCCCGACCGATCGGCGATGCGGGCGAGGTCCGCCGCCGCGCGAGCAATCTTCGAAATGCTGCTGGAGCTCGTGCTCCCGATGAAGATGAAGCGCTCCACCATTGCCGGCTCCAGCCGGCCGAGCGCCACCGTGCCGGGCGGGCCGATCATCTTCTGGCCGGGATCGAGATCGATCAGCATGGCCGCTTGGCCGGATTTGGCCAGAAAGGCGCGGATAAAGGTGGATTTGCCCATGTCGGTCGCACCGAGCACCACGATCCGCCGGCCGGCACAGGCGGCGGTGATGGCCTTGCTCCAGGCCGGCGGCAGATCGGCCTTTTCCGATGCTTGATCCATGGATGACCAACGCGCGGGGATCGGGCTGGTGACCAAAGCTTAAGCTTAACGCGCTATTCGCGTGCGCTGGAGGATGGCACGAGGATGAGGAAAGGTCGCTTTGCAGGCTTGGGCGGCA
>JALYGI010000413.1 GCA_030777185.1 Pseudomonadota bacterium | reverse complement strand
TTGCGCGCCGGCGGCGGGGGAAGCCTCCTGCTCAAATCGTCTTCACCCCATCGACCGGCGCGGATGCAGGCGGCTGCGCCTCGACGTCGGGAACCGTGCTGCCGGGCTCCTTGGAGACGCGGACGATGAACTTGCCGGGAATGCGCATGTCGAAGCGAACGAGGCCGCGGCCGAGAAGCTGCACCGATTTGTCCATCCGTGCGAACTTCGCCAGCGCCTTTTGCGCGGCATCCTGCCCTTCCGGCAATGCGAGCACCTCTCCCGATTGGAACCGCAAATCCCAACGCCGCCCGCCGACCCAGGTTGCTCCCTCGATCATCGGCTTCAATTCGGGGGTTCCAGCAAGAAGCTGGCCGAGCTCCGTCGCATGGCGATTTGCAGCGGGGCCGATCACAAGCGGGAGATCGGGCATCTGATCGAGCTTCACAGGCTCGAGCACCACGCCCGTGCGGTCGATGAGGCTGAGCTGCTGCTTGTGCTGCCAGATGGCGGACGGCGTGCGCTCGATGATATCGACCACAAGCGTGTCCGGAAGACGGCGGTAAACGCGGGCATCCTCGATCCAGCCGAAGCGGAGCAGGCGCTCGCGAGTGCCTTCGAGATCGACGAGCGGCATGGCCATCGAATTCTGATCGTAGGCGACATTGTAGACCGGCAGCCTGGCCATTCGGTTGAGGCCCTTGATCTCGACTTGCTTCACCGCGAAGCCGGCCTGGCCGATCGCCTCGCCCGCCGCGGTTCCGATGAGCTGGGGGACCTGGAACACGGCCGCGAGCGCGAGAGCAAGAGCGAGCAACATCCCCATCAGGATCCAGGCGCTGATGCGGCGGATCGTCTCGGCGCCGATCGGAAGCCCTTCGAGCATGCCCGGTGGAGGCGCCTTCCTGGAGGAGCCGCGCGAGCTTCCCTTCGCCCTCGATTTGGATCGAACCTGAGTGCCGCGGGCGATCTTCGCGCTCATAAAGCCTCCTCGACGATCCGCTGGACGAGCTCCGGATAGCTCAGACCGCGATATTTCGCCTGCTCGGGCACCAGGCTCAAAGGCGTCATGCCGGGCTGGGTGTTCACTTCGAGCAGATAGAGGCCCTCTGCGCCCTGCTCGTCGTCCCAGCGAAAGTCGGAGCGGGACGTACCCTTGCAGCCGAGCAGCTGATGGGCCTTCAAAGCCATCTCCATGGCGGCATCGCGAACGTCGTCCGGAATCTGCGCCGGGCAGACATGCTGCGTCAGCCCATCCGTATATTTGGCGTCATAATCGTAGAAGCCCTGCGTCGGCTTCAGCTCAGTGACCGCCAGCGCTTCCTTGCCAAGCACGGCAACGGTGAGCTCATGCCCTTTGATGAACGGTTCGGCCAGCAGCTCAGCGAATTGCTGCCATGGTCCGGCAACGTCGCGTCCGATCGGATTGCCGTAATTGCCTTCGTCCGTCACGATCGCGACTCCCACCGAGGAGCCTTCGTTCACCGGCTTCAGCACATAGGGGCGGGCCATCGGATCGGCGTCATGCAGGCTCTCACTCTTCACCACCTCGCCGCCCGGCATGCGGATGCCGCGGGGGACGAGATGTTGCTTGGTGAGTTCCTTGTCGATCGCGATCACCGAGGTGGTGAGGCCGCTATGCGTGTATTTGATGCCCATGAGGTCCATCAAGCCCTGGACGGTGCCGTCCTCGCCCGGCGTGCCGTGGAGCGCGTTGAAGACCAGGTCCGGCCGAAGCTCCTCAAGGATCCGTGCGAGGTTCCGGTCCATGTCGATGCGGCTCACCCGGTGGCCGAGGCTCTCCAATGCGTCGGCAACGCCCGCGCCGCTCGACAGCGAGACTTCGCGCTCGGCCGACCAGCCGCCCATCAGCACCGCGACGTGAAGCTTACGCATTGGCTTGTTCAACCCCCCACATTTTGCCGCCGGCATCGCCGGCGAACCTGCCGACGCGCTGGATTTCCCATTCGAGGCTGACGCCGCTCGCCTCGAGCACGCGGCGCCTGACTTCCTCCCCCAGAGCCTCAATGTCGGCCGCGCTAGCATTGCCCAAATTCAGAAGGAAGTTGCAATGCTTTTCAGAGACTTGTGCATCGCCGATCGTAAGTCCTCGGCAGCCGGCCTGGTCGATCAGCTTCCAGGCCTTGGTTCCAGGGGGATTTTTGAAGGTCGAGCCGCCGGTACGGCTGCGGAGCGGCTGGCTCGCCTCGCGCTCCTGGGCGATCCGGTCCATCTCGGCGCCGATCGCCTGAGGATCACCCGGGGCGCCTTCGAAAAGTGCTTCCACCACCACCGCACCTTCGGGAGTCTCGCTGTGGCGATAGGTGTAGCCGAACCGCGCGGCGGGCCAGGTCTCGACCGTTCCGTCGCGAAGAACCAGCACAGCCTCGACAAGGATGTCGGAGACTTCCCGGCCGTAAGCGCCGGCGTTCATGCGAACCGCGCCGCCCGTCGTGCCTGGAATGCCGCGGAGGAATTCGAGGCCGGCAATGCCGGCATCCCGCGCCTTGCTCGCGACCGTGATGCCCATCGCCCCGGCGCCCGCGCGAACGCGGTTGCCTGGCTCGATCGTCACAGTCGAGAAACTCTTAGGCAGGCGAACAACAATTCCGGGAACGCCGCCGTCGCGAACGATGAGGTTGGACCCGACCCCCACCGTCATGACGGGAACGGCAGGGTCCAGCGCGCGAAGGAAGCCGGAAAGATCGGCAACGTCGCGCGGCTTGGCCAGCCATTCGGCGGGGCCGCCGGTGCGGAACCAGATGAAGTCGGCAAGCGAACCGTTCGGTTCCGCGCTTCCCTCGATCTTGGGCAGATCCAAGACAGCGGCTTTCATTTTTCGAGCCTCGCCTGGCGAATGCCGTCGGCCAGCCCCGCCGCCCATTTCGTGATATCGCCGGCACCCAGGCAGATGACGATGTCGCCGCGCGCGGCGATGTCGCGAAGCTGGCGGCAGAGATCCTGCTCGTCCGAGACCTCGCTCACCATGCGGTGGCCGCGCTGCTTCAGGCCTTCGACCAGAGCGGCCGCGTCAACACCGTCGATCGGCTCCTCGCCCGCGGCATAGACCGGCGCTACATAGACGATGTCGGCATCGTTGAAGGCGCCCTGGAAGTCGTCCATCAGATTGGCGAGGCGGGTGTAGCGGTGGGGCTGAACGACGGCGATCACCCTTCCCTGCGCACCTTCGCGGGCGGCGGCAAGGACGGCGCGGATCTCGACCGGATGGTGGCCGTAATCGTCGATAATGGTGACGCCCTCGACCTCGCCGACCTTGGTGAAGCGCCGTTTGACGCCGCCGAACCGCTCGAAGCCCCGGGCGACGACATCGTCCGGGATACCGAGCTCGAGCGCGACGCCGATCGCGGCCAGGGCGTTCTGGACATTGTGGCGGCCCGGCATCGGCAGCTCGACGCCGCTGATGGTGCGGACATGCCCAGCCCGGTCCCGGATTGTAACGTCGAAGCGGTTGCCGCCGGGAAACGGTTTCACGTCATCGCCGCGAATATCGGCCTGGGCGGCAAAACCGTAGGTCACGACCCGCCGGTCACGCAGGCGCGGGATGATGGTTTGAACTTCGGGGTGGTCGACGCAGAGCAAGGCCGCACCGTAAAAGGGCACATTCTCGACGAACTCGACAAAGGCGTCCTTCACATTCTCGAAGCTGCCATAATGGTCGAGATGCTCGGGATCGATGTTGGTGACGACCGCGATCGTGCCGTCGAGACGCAGGAAGCTGCCGT
>JALYGI010000412.1 GCA_030777185.1 Pseudomonadota bacterium | reverse complement strand
CGGCGGAGCACCTGCTTCACCCGTCCGTCATTGCCGACGAGCAGCCCGCCGAAGCGCACCAGCTCCTTGTCGGCGCCGATCGTATAGCCGTTCACATTGTCGATCAGCGTGTCGGCAGCGGCGGATTGGACGCAGAACAGGGCCGCGAGCGCAGCCAGAAGCTTCTTCATCTGATCAATCTTCTCACAAGTGACGAGGTGTCGTGGCGCGCGCCGCCCATGGCCTGGACGTCAGCGTAGAATTGGTCAACGAGAGCGGTGAGCGGAAGGCTGGCGCCGTTGCCGCGCGCTTGGTCGAGCGTGAGCCCGAGATCCTTGCGCATCCAGTCCACCGCGAAGCCGAACTCGAACTTGCCTTCGTGCATCGTCTTCCAACGATTGACCATCTGCCAGCTCTGCGCCGCACCGCCGGAAATCGCCTCGAGCACCTTATCCGGATCAAGCCCCGCGGCCTGGGTGAAGTGCACCGCCTCGGACAGCCCCTGCAGCACGCCGGCGATCGCGATCTGGTTGACCATTTTCGTAAGCTGGCCGCTGCCGTCCGGGCCGACATGGACGATCCGGCCGGCATAGGCCTTCATGATCGGCTCGGCCAAGGCCATCGCCTCCGGCGTGCCGCCGCACATGATGGAAAGCTGACCGTTCTCCGCGCCCGCCTGCCCGCCGGAGACGGGCCCATCGACCGCGTGCAGGCCGTGGCTGCGAGCGGTCTCGGCAAGCCGCTGAGCAAGCTTCGCCGACGCGGTGGTATGATCGATGAAGAGCGCGCCCTCGCGCATGTTGCGGAACGCCCCGCTGGGGCCCACCGTCACTTCCTCCACATCGCCATCGGCGCCCACGCAAGTGATCACCGCATCCGCGCCTCCCGCCGCTGCGGCGGGATTGGCTGCCAGAGTGCCGCCGTGCCGGCTCACCCAATCGCGGGCCTTGTCGAGGGTCCGGTTATAGACGGCGACCACATGGCCCGCCCCGGCGAGATGCCTCGCCATCGGGGCGCCCATCACGCCCATGCCAATGAATGCGATCCGTGCCATGGCCCTCGCGATAGGGCCTGTTTGCGCGGCGCGCCAGATGGGCAGGTGAGATTGCCTGGCAAGCTCAGCTCTGCCCGGGGGGGCAGAGCGACCCGCCCATGGAGGTGAGATTGCCTGCCGATCTCAGCTCTGCCTGGGGGCAGAGCGGCCTGCCCATGGAGGTGCATCTTATTGGGGTCCCCACGAACGCCTCCCCATGTTAGAGCCCTGCGCTCATGGCCAGCCCAGCCCCTCGTCCCAAGCTTCCGGTTTCCCTCGCCGACATTCGCGCGGCCGCCGACCGCATAGAGGGGGCCGTGGTCCGCACGCCGACCTTGCTGAGCCGTACGCTTTCGGAACTGACCGGCGCCACGTTGTGGATGAAGTTCGAGAACCTTCAGTTCACCGCCGCCTATAAGGAGCGCGGCGCGCTCAACAAATTGCTCCAGATGGACGAGGCCACCCGCGCCCGCGGCGTCATCGCGGCATCGGCGGGCAACCACGCGCAGGCGATCGCCTATCATGGCGCGCGGCTCGGCGTTCCCGTCACCATCGTGATGCCCAAGCCCACGCCCACCATCAAGGTGATGCAGACCGAGGGCCACGGCGCCTCGATCGTGCTCCACGGCGAACTTTTCGACGACGCCTATGCTCATGCCCGGCAGCTGGAAAAGGAGCGCGGGCTTACCTTCGTCCACCCGTTCGACGACCGCCAAGTGATTGCCGGCCAGGGGACGGTCGCGCTGGAAATGCTGGCGGACGCGCCCGAGATCGACACCCTGGTGGTTCCGATCGGCGGCGGCGGCCTTATCTCGGGCGTCGGCATCGCAGCCAAGGCGCTTCGGCCCGGCATCGAAGTGATCGGCGCGCAGGCCGAGCTCTACCCTTCAATGTATTGCCGCTTCACCGGCCAGGTTCTGCCCTCCTCGGGCGACACGATCGCGGAAGGGATCGCGGTCAAGGCCCCCGGTTCGGTCACCGGCGGGATTATCGACGAAATCGTCGACGAGATCCTGCTCGTGCACGAACGCGACATGGAGCGCGCCGTCAGCCTCCTCCTCCAGATCGAGAAAACGGTGGCCGAGGGGGCCGGCGCGGCAGGCCTCGCCGCGCTTCTTGCGCATCCGGAGCGCCTGAGGGGTCGCAAGGTCGGCCTCATCATCTCCGGCGGGAACATCGATCCACGCCTGCTGGCGACCGTGCTGCTTCGCGACCTTGCCCGCTCCGGCAGAATGGCGCGGCTCCGAATCCAGCTTCACGATCGCCCGGGTGCGCTCTCCTCCGTGGTGAAGATGTTCGACACGTACGGCGTCAACATCATCGAGGTCTACCACCAGCGGGTGTTCACGGCGCTTCCGGCCAAGGACGCCTTCATCGACATCGAATGCGAGGCGCGCGATGCCGAACATCTCGGCGGGCTGGTGAAGGCGCTCGAAGACGAAGGCTTCAACATCCATCCGGTTGAGATTCACTAGAAGGTCCGTGCCAGCCTGACACGAGGCCCAGTTGAGGAATTTTTCGCTGCGCACCACTCTTCCCTTGAAAGCCGCAAGGCCGCATAAGATCGCAGCAAGCACAGACTTTAATCTCTGGAGCCCCGGTTGAGCGCACCATTTCGCTTTCCTCGCTTCTTCGTGACCACGCCTTCGCCATGCCCCTACCTGCCGGGGAAGACGGAGCGGAAGGTGTTCACGGAGCTGACGGGTCAGCATGCCGCCGAATTGAACGATGCGCTCGGCCGAATCGGATTCCGCCGGAGCCAGGGCGTTGCCTATCGCCCGAGCTGCGTCGATTGCGGCGCCTGCATCTCGGTTCGCGTGGTGGCGAGCGAATTTCAGCCCAATGCCAGCCAGCGCAAGACGCTGCGCCGGCATGCGGACCTCGAAGTCACCGCCTGCAAGCCCTGGACGACGGGGGAGCAATATGCGCTTCTCCGTCGCTACCTGAAGGCGCGGCATCCGGGCGGCGGGATGGTCGACATGGACGAGAGCGACTTTGCCGACATGGTCGAGCAGAGCCCGGTCAAAACCTATGTCGTCGAATATCGCGAGCCGTCGGTGGACGGGCGCCCGGGCAAGCTCGTTGGCGCCTGCCTGACCGACCAGCAGTCGGACGGCCTGTCGATGATCTACAGCT
>JALYGI010000411.1 GCA_030777185.1 Pseudomonadota bacterium | reverse complement strand
GTCGAGCAGCTCTTGCGGCTGGTGCGCCAGTGAACAGCCTTGACTTGGGAACTGCTCTTTCTTTGACCTACCCCTGGATCAAGGCTGCGCATGTCATCTTCGTGATCTTCTGGATCGCGGGCCTGTTCCTGCTGCCCCGCTATTACATCTATCACCAGGAAGCGCCGGCCGGCTCTCCTGAGGAGAAGAAGTGGATCGATCGTGAGGCCAAGCTTCGCAACATCATCATCACGCCTGCGATGGTGCTCGTCTGGACCTTCGGGCTTGTCCTCGCCTCGACCATCGGCGCATGGAGCCAAGGCTGGTTCCACATGAAGCTCCTGCTTGTGGTCCTGCTCTCCGGCTACCATGGCTACATGGTCTCCTACGGCAAGAAGCTGGCGCGCGGCGAGCGGCCGGTCAGCGGCAAGGCGCTGAGGATCATGAACGAGATCCCCGGCATCGCTACGGCGCTCATCGTCATTCTGGTGATCGTGAAGCCATTTTAGTCCGTTGACTTGATTTTCAGCGGAGCCTAACCCCATTCGGGTCGTTAGCCTGCCATCCTCGTGGGCAATCCCTGCAGCCGATATCCTTTCAGCGCCTGGACGACCGTCACTAATCCCGAGTGTCCCCCATGCATCTAAAAGAACTCAAGAAGCAAAGCCCCGCCGATTTGGTCGCCATGGCCGAGGAGATGGGCGTCGAAGGCGCATCCACCCTCCGCAAGCAGGAGCTGATGTTCTCGATCCTCAAGGTCCAGGCCGAAAACGGCCGTGAGATCATGGGGATGGGCACGATCGAGGTGCTGCCCGACGGCTTCGGCTTTCTGCGCTCGCCCGAGGCCAATTACCTGGCTGGACCCGACGACATCTACGTTTCGCCGAACCAGGTCCGCAAATTCGGCCTTCGCACTGGCGATACCGTCGAGGGCGAGATCCGCGGCCCCCGCGACGGCGAACGCTATTTCGCACTCACCCGCCTCATTTCGGTCAATTACGACGATCCCGACGCGGTCCGTCATCGCGTCAACTTCGACAATCTGACGCCGCTCTACCCGGATTCCAAGCTCACGCTCGACAGCGCCGATCCGACGCAGAAGGACAAGTCGGCGCGCGTGATCGACATCGTCGCGCCGCAGGGCAAGGGCCAGCGCGCGCTGATCGTCGCCCCACCGCGGGTCGGCAAGACCGTGCTTCTTCAGAACATGGCAAAGGCGATCACCGACAACCACCCGGAAGTGTTCTTGATCGTCCTCCTGATCGACGAGCGCCCGGAGGAAGTCACCGACATGCAGCGCTCGGTAAAGGGCGAGGTCATCTCCTCGACCTTCGACGAGCCTGCGCAGCGCCACGTCCAAGTCGCCGAGATGGTGATCGAAAAGGCCAAGCGCCTGGTCGAGCACAAGAAGGACGTCGTCATTCTCCTCGACTCGATCACCCGCCTCGGACGCGCCTACAACACGGTCGTGCCGAGCTCCGGCAAGGTGCTCACCGGCGGCGTCGACGCCAACGCGCTCCAGCGTCCCAAGCGTTTCTTCGGCGCGGCTCGGAACATCGAGGAAGGCGGCTCGCTTTCGATCATCGCCACTGCTCTTATCGACACCGGCTCAAAGATGGACGAGGTGATCTTCGAGGAGTTCAAGGGCACCGGCAATTCCGAAATCGTGCTCGACCGCAAGGTCGCGGATAAGCGCATCTTCCCGGCGCTGGACGTCGGCAAGTCCGGCACCCGCAAGGAAGAGCTGCTCGTCGATACCGCCAAGCTTTCCAAGATGTGGGTGCTGCGCCGCATCCTCATGCAGATGGGCACGGTCGACGCGATGCAGTTCCTTCTCGACAAGATGAAGGACGCCAAATCGAACGAAGACTTCTTCGCTTCGATGAACCAGTAATCGCGCACGCGCGTTCGGGGGCCCTATGCTCGACTTTCTCTTGAACTTCGCCGCCTCCGCGCCTGCTTCGCTGGGCGGCGTTGGCGGCGTCTGGGACGCCATCGCTACCGACCTTTCGAAGCTCGGCGAGCCTGCGGCGTGGGTCGTCTTCGGCCAGGTGCTGATGATCGACATCATGCTGGCCGGCGACAATGCCATCATCGTCGGCGCGCTTGCCGCGGGCCTTCCCGCCGATCAGCGGCGCAAGGTGATCCTGATCGGCATCATCGCCGCGTTGGTCCTCCGCATCATCTTCGCGCTGCTCGTTACCCAGCTGATGCAGGTCGTCGGCCTGATCTTTGCCGGCGGCATCCTGCTCCTCTGGGTCAGTTGGAAGATGTACCGCGAGCTTCGCCATTCGGGCGAGTCGCACGGCTCGCCTGAAATCGCGGGCGACGAGCATGCCGGCCTCCGCCCCGCCAAGAGCTTCGCCGGAGCGGCCTGGGCCGTAGCCGTCGCCGACGTCTCGATGAGCCTAGACAACGTGCTCGCCGTCGCCGGCGCCGCGCGCGAGCATCCGGGCATCCTCGTCATCGGCCTGCTTCTTTCGGTGGCGCTGATGGGAATCGCCGCCAATATCCTGGCCAAATATATCGAACGCTATCGTTGGATCGCCTGGCTGGGCCTCGTCATCATCCTCTGGGTGGCCGGCAAGATGATCTATGACGGCTTCGTCGATCCCGACGTGGGCGTCACCACTCTCTTCAGCTGACGCGTCGATCCCCGAACGCAACTTCCGGTTTAAAGCCGTCATTGCGAGTGCAGCGAAGCAATCCAGAGATTTTCTCGGCATCGTTGGATTGCTTCGTCGCTTCGCTCCTCGCAATGACAGAAGAGGCCTGGAGGGGAGCCGGATAGCGCTCGGCCCCCTTACGGGATCAGCACGGTCGATCCGGTGGTCGCCCGCGCCTCGATCGCGCGGTGTGCGTCCGCTGCCTCCGTCAGTGGGAAGCGCGCCCCGATCGTGACCTCGATCGTGCCGCCGTCGATCATCTCGAACAGCCGCGCCGCCGATGCGCGCATCTCCTCGGCCGTTGGGATATAATCGAACAGGCTCGGACGCGTGACGAAGATCGATCCGGCTTTCAGGAGGTCTAGCGCTGTGAAAGGCGGCACCGGGCCCGAGGCGTTGCCGTAGGTGACGAGCAGCCCCCGCCGGGCGACCGAGCCGATCGAGGCCTCCCATGAGGCCGCGCCGACCCCGTCCAGCACCACCGGCACGCCCTTGCCGCCGGTCAGCGCCCGCACCTCCCCCGCAAGCGCGTCCATGGGGCAGCTGAGAGCATGGTCGGCCCCCAGCGCCTTTGCGATCTCCGCCTTTTTGCTCGTCCCCGCATGGGCGATCACGACCGCGCCCAGCGATTTCAGCCACGGCACCAGGATCGATCCCACGCCTCCCGCGGCAGCGTGCACCAGCACCGTCTCGCCCTTCTCGATTTGCGCGCAGCGCTCAATTAGAAATTCCGCCGTGCAGCCCTTCAGCATTGCTGCCGCGGCAGCATCGCTGCTGATCCCGTCCGGCAGCTTCACCAGCCGGTCGGCCGCAATCGTACGATGCGTCGCATAGGCGCCGAGCGGCCCCGAAAAATAGCCGACGCGCTGCCCCTCGCGGATGTCCTGGACCCCAGCGCCGACAGCCTCCACCACCCCGGCCGCTTCAGTGCCGAGGCCGGATGGGAGCGGCAGTGGATATAATCCCGAGCGATGATAGGTATCGATGAAGTTCAGCCCCACCGCCTCGTGCCGCACCAGAACCTCGCCCTCGGCCGGTGCCGGCACGTCGATCAGCTCCGCCTCGAGGATCTCGGGGCCACCTGTCTTGCGGAGGCAATAACGATATGGCTCACTCATTTCACTCACTCCTCCGGCTTCGAAATGGCCGGTTCGCAGCTCAGTAACGTGGCACGGCGGCATTGAGAAATTGGCAATGGCTGCTGTGGAAGAGCGCCGGCAGCCTTCTCCGGCGGCTGGTGGAGCGGCGCGCCTTTCAGGCGGGCCGCTGCGAAAGGAACGACCAGGATTTCCAAGTCCCAGCCGCATAGGTCATTCCATAGACAAGCACGATGAGCGAGCTCCACACGGTGAATGAGTCCGCCTGCGCGCCCCCTGCCGCCAGCGTCGGAAAGAGGATCATGCCGCGCAGCAGATAGATCGCGGTGATCGTCACCAATGCGGTGCGCATCAGCGGCAAGCGGCGGATCAGGCCCGCCCCGGGGAAGGCGTAAGCCGCCCAAAGGAAAAGAATGAGTGCGATTCCAATCGTGATCAGCGTTGGTGTTGGTGATCCCTTTTCGGCTATCCGCGCCATTCGTTCACCGGCGCCGAAGAAGCGATACCATTCCGGCCCACCTGCGATGATCCCAAGGTGCAAAAATGCGGCGAGCGTGCTGAGCAGCCGGCCAGCAGCCACCTGTTCATCTGTGCCTGATTGATCTTCCCATTTGCAAAAACGCCTAGCCGAGATGTTGCGCAAAGAATTCCTCGGTCCGCCGGTCGGCGAGCTGCGCCGCTTCCTCACTGCGCCTCTTGCCCATTTCCGCCGCGAAGCCGTGATCCTCGCCCGGATAATCGTGCAACGTCACCCACGGATGGCCGTCGAGCCCGTCATGCATCGCCCGCTGGATCTCGGGACCGACAAAATGATCCGCGCCTGCAATGTGCAGCATCAGCGGCCGGGCGATCGCGTGCTTCTCGTGCAGCAGCCCGTCTATTCCGACCGCATAATAGCCGACGCTTGCATCCACGTCGGTCCGGCTCGACGTCATGAAGGCAAGCCGACCGCCCAGGCAAAAGCCGACGCAGCCGACTTTCCCGCCTGTTCCCAGACGCTTACGCGCCTCGCGGATCGTCGCTTCGATGTCGCGAATGCCCTGGTCCTGGTTGAACCTGCCCATCAGACCGAGCGCCTCCTGGAACTGATCGGGCACGTCCGGGTCGAGCTCAACGCCGGGCTGGAGGCGCCAGAACAGGTCAGGCGCGAGCGCCAGATATCCTTTCTCAGCCCAGCCATCGCACTTGCGACGGATGCCCGCGTTCACCCCGAATATTTCCTGGATGACGATGATCGCTGCCCGAGGACTGCCCGCCGGCTCGGCCAGATAAGCGGGGAAGCTGCCTTCCCCTTCGAGCGTACCGATCTCGATCATTTCCTCTCCCTTCACTTGAGCGGGCGCAACTATACACATAGACCAAGATCGTTTTCAGGCTGAATTAGCCTGAAAACGTGAATCTTGGTCTCACCGGGGTTGAGAGCCTGATTCACGTCTTTGGCCGGAGCGCAAAAACGCTTCGACCAAAGACGATCAGGCTCTAGAGCGAAGGCTTACCGCAACCCGCGACAAGAGGTCATCTCGCCATGAAAGTCACCGTCGACTTCGATTGCACGCCAGAGGAGGCGCGCCGCTTCATGGGGCTTCCAGATCTCACTCCGGTCCACCAGGCCTATGTCGAGCGAATGCAGAAGACCGTCACCGAAGGGCTCACGCCCGAATATTTCACCGAGCTGATGAAGACATGGGGGCCGATGAGCGAAGGCGCCATGAATATGTGGCGCACCATGTTCGATCAGATGAGCGGCGGCGCCAGGAAGAAGTGAAGCGGCCGCGGTCGCAAAGATCGTAAGCCATGCCCGCCGGCACCATCTACGCCCTTTCCTCCGGCAATCCCCCGGCCGCGATCGCGGTGGTGAGGATCAGCGGGCCGGAGGCGTCCGGGGCTCTGGCGTCATTGGCGGGGCGCCTGCCTAAGCCCCGCCGCGCCTGCCTCGTTGGCTTGCGCCATCCGTCCACCGGCGAGTTGCTCGACAACGCGCTTGTTCTTTTCTTTCCAAGTCCCGGCAGCGCGACGGGGGAAGACACGGCCGAGCTCCACCTCCATGGCGGCCGCTCGGTGGTCCGGGCGTTGCTCGCGGCCCTGGCCGAAATGCCCGGGCTCCGCGAGGCGCAGCCGGGCGAGTTCACCCGCCGCGCCTTCGAGAACGGCCGGATCGACCTTGCCGAAGCCGAAGGGCTTGCCGACCTCCTCCTGGCCGAGACGGAATCGCAGCGACGGGCGGCGCTGGCGCTTGCCGGCGGCGCGCTGAGCCGGGCGGTGGAGGCTTGGCAGAACTCGCTGCTCACAATCGCCGCGCGGCTCGAAGCGGCGCTGGACTTCGCCGATGAAGGCGATGTGGAAGAGGAGCAGTCGCTTGTCGATGTTGCGGCGCTGAAGAGGCTGATCGAGGAAATCCAAGCCATTCTCGATCGGCCCGGCACCGAACGACTGCGCGACGGCGTCCGAGTCGTCATCGCGGGGCCGCCGAACACTGGAAAGTCTAGCCTTCTCAACTGGTTGGCAGGACGGCAGGCGGCAATCACCTCGGCAGTCGCTGGGACGACGCGGGATTTGGTTGAAGCACCGACCGCGATCAGCGGCACTGCTTTCCTGCTCACGGATACCGCTGGCTTACGTGACAGCGGCGACGAGGTCGAGGCGATCGGGGTTGAGCGCGCGCGTGAAACCCTGGCTGCGGCAGATCTGATCCTTTGGCTCGGCGAGCCGCAGGATTGCCCCGCCCGAAGCCGCGCGATCACTGTCCGCTCCATGGCTGATCTTCAAATCGACCCTCCCAGCCCGGATGTGGACGTCTCGGTCTCTTCCGAGACCGGGGAGGGCATGAACGAACTCGTCCATCTCCTCATCACCCGCAGCCGTGCCCTGCTCCCGCTTGATGGGGAGGTCGCGATCAACCTTCGCCATCGCGCCGCCCTGTCCGATTGCCTTTCCCACCTCCGCGATGTCGAAAGCTCCGACGACCCGGTGCTTGTTTCGGAAAGCCTCCGGCAGGCCCGCATCGCTCTCGACAGCATCACCGGCCGGGCGGGCGTCGAGGACATGCTTGATGCTCTATTCGGACGTTTTTGCATCGGGAAGTAAGTGTTCCACGTGGAACGGTGTCATGACAAAACCAGCAGGGTGCGGTAGACGCCGCTCCCATGCTTTGTTTCGATGTCATTGTGGTCGGCGGCGGCCATGCCGGATGCGAGGCCGCGGCAGCGGCTGCTCGCATGGGCGCGTCGGTAGGGCTGGTGACCTTCTCCCGTGACACCGTCGGCGCGATGTCGTGCAACCCGGCCATTGGCGGCCTGGGCAAAGGTCACCTCGTTCGTGAGGTGGATGCGTTCGACGGAATCATCGCTCGAGCAGCCGACGCGGCAGCGATCCACTACCGGATGCTCAACGCCAGCAAAGGCGCCGCCGTGCGCGGCCCCCGCGTCCAGGCCGACCGGCGCCGGTTCAAGGATGCGGTTCATAGCCTTCTAAACCAACAGCCGAACCTGACGATCGTCGAAGGTGAGGCGAGTTCGTTGCGGCTCAAGCGCCGCCGGGTGGTCGGCCTCGACCTTTCCGACGGCCGCATGCTCGCCACGTCTTCCGTTGTGCTCGCCACGGGCACCTTTCTCAATGGGCGGCTTCATTTCGGAATGAGCAGCCATGCCGGCGGTCGCGTGGGGGAGAATGCGGCGGTCCCGCTCTCGCAGCAGCTACGAGAGTTAAACCTGCCCTTATCCCGGCTCAAGACCGGCACCCCTCCTCGCCTCGACGGCCGCACAATCGACTGGGCGATGCTCGAGCGGCAGCCGTCCGATTCCGATAGCTGGACGATGTCGTCGATGAGCGACGGCCGCGCGGCGCCACAGCTTTTCTGCGCGATCACCCGCACCAACAGCCGAAGCCATGATATCATCCGTGCGTCGCTGGACCGCTCGCCCCTCTTCACCGGCGCGATTAGCGGCGTGGGGCCGCGCTACTGCCCGTCGATCGAGGACAAGGTTCACCGTTTCGGCGATCGCGACGGGCACCAGATCTTTCTGGAGCCGGAAGGGCTCGACGATCATCTCATCTATCCGAACGGCATCTCGACCTCTCTGCCCGCCGATGTTCAGCTGGAGATGGTGCGTTCAATGACGGGCCTTGAGCGGGTGGAGATCGTGCAGCCCGGCTACGCCGTCGAATATGATCATGTCGATCCGCGCATTCTCGAACCCACCTTGTGCGTCCGATCGGAATTCGTCGAGGGCCTCTACTTGGCAGGGCAGATCAACGGCACGACCGGCTATGAGGAAGCGGCCGCTCAAGGTCTGGTCGCGGGGCTGAACGCAGCCGCAGCAGCAGGGGGAAAGCCGCCGGTCCGGTTCGATCGTGGCGACTCCTATATTGGAGTGATGGTGGACGATCTCATCCTCCAGGGTGTCACCGAACCCTACCGGATGCTCACCGCCCGGGCCGAGTATCGCCTTCGCCTTCGCGCCGACAACGCCGACGCGCGCCTGACGCCGCAAGCGATCGAGGCCGGCTGCGTGTCGGCAGAGCGCCGCCGACGGTTCGCGGAGGCGCGTCGAGAGCGGGGGCAGATCGAGGAGTTGCTTTGCACGACTGCGAGCGGCGCAGAGCTTAACAGCGTCGGCGTCTCAGTCCGTGACGACGGGGTGAAGCGGACGCTCGCGGACTGGCTGCGCTTTCCCGAACTCGACATGGCCGCGCTTGTGCGTCTCGTCCCCGCCCTTAGCGAGATCACGGTCTCCCGCCTCGAAGAAGCGGTTCAGGACCACCGCTACGCGCCCTATGTTGTGCGGCAGCAGGATGAAGTGGCGCGGCTTAGAAGCGATGAAGCCGTCCGGCTTCCGGATGATCTTGCCTACTCCTCGATCGCGGGTCTCTCCAACGAAATGGCGGAACGGCTGAGCCTATCCCGCCCGGCGACGCTCGGCGCGGCATCACGCATTCGAGGGATCACTCCTGCTGCTCTCGCGGCAATTCTGGTTCATGCCCGCCGCCGGGCAGCCTGATGACCGAAGAGGAGGCGCGGATCGCGCTCGATGTTTCACGTGAAACACTCGAGCTTTTGGACCGGTTTGTCGCTCTCCTCCGCGAGGAAAATGAGCGGCAGAATTTGGTCTCCCGTTCCTCTCTCGATCAGGTCTGGTGCCGACACATCCTCGACTCGGCCCAGCTTGTCCGCTTCGCACATTCCGACGCGCGCACTTGGCTCGATCTCGGCAGCGGGCCCGGCTTCCCAGGCCTCGTCGTAGCACTGCTACGCCCCCACCCGGTAACGCTCGTGGAGTCCCGCAAGCTCCGCGCCGATTTTCTCCATCGTGCTTCCGCCCTCCTTGGTGTGGAGGAACGAACGACAATCCGCTGCGCTCGTGTCGAGGCGCTTCCCAGCGAGGCGTTCGACGTGATCAGCGCCCGTGCCTTTGCACCGCTCGGCAAATTGCTCGCGCTCGCGGAGCGGTTCGCCGCACCGGAGACTCTTTGGGTCCTGCCGAAGGGCAGAAATGCGAAGTCGGAACTGGAAGCCGCCGAATCCCTGTGGCAGGGTGAGTTCCGTCTCGAACCGAGCCTGACCGATGCGGAGGCGCAGATCATCGTCGCCCGCCAGGTTCGAAGAAAAAAAAGGGAAAGACAGGGCCGATGATCCGCATTGCAGTGGCCAATCAGAAGGGCGGCGTTGGGAAGACGACGACCGCGATCAACCTTGCCACGGCGCTTGCCGCCACCGGCTGGCGCGTGCTGATGATCGATCTCGACCCTCAGGGGAATGCTTCGACCGGCATGGGCATCGTTCACGGCCAGCGGGAACGATCGAGCTACGAATTGCTGACCGGCGGATGCAGCATCGAAGAAGCTGTTATCCCGACCCGCGTGCCGCGCCTTGACCTGATCGCCGCCACCGTCGACCTTTCCGGGGCTGAGATAGAGCTGGTCAGCTTCGAGGATCGGACGCATCGCTTGGAAAAAGCCTTGTCGGGCGCCGCCGGCCGCTGGGACATTTGCTTGATCGACTGCCCTCCCTCGCTCGGCCTCCTCACGATCAACGCATTGGTGGCGGCGCGTTCGGTGCTGGTCCCGCTACAGGCGGAATTCTTTGCGCTCGAAGGATTGAGCCAGCTCCTTCAAACAGTTGAGCGGGTTCGGGGGCGTTTCAACCCGCAGCTTTCGATCCTCGGCGTTGCGCTCACCATGTTCGATCGGCGCAACAACCTGTCCACCCAAGTCGCCGACGATGTTCGCGCCTGCCTGGGCAAGGTTGTCTTCGAAACCGTGATTCCGCGCAACGTGCGGCTATCCGAGGCGCCGAGCCACGGCGTCCCCGCCCTGATCTATGATCATCGCTGCTCCGGATCGGAGGCCTATATGGGCCTGGCCCGCGAATTAATCGGCCGACTGCCGAAGCCGGCAGCCGCGGCATGAGCGAGGACGCGCCGCTCAGAAAGCGAGCTTCGGGCCTTGGCCGCGGCCTCTCGTCGCTGCTGGGGGAAGTTGCGCAAGAGGCCCCCGTCTCCGGTGCCACGCGGAGCGGAGTCCAGATGCTTCCAGTCGGAAGCCTCGAGCCGCATCCAAACCAGCCGCGTCGGCATTTCGACGAAAAAGCGCTGCTGGAGCTTGCCGAATCGATCGGAGCACGGGGCCTCATTCAACCCATCGTGGTCCGACCGCACGGCCAGCGCTATCAGATCGTTGCCGGCGAGCGGCGCTGGCGCGCTGCGCAAAAGGCACGACTCCATGAAGTCCCGGTGATCGTCCGCGAACTTGATGACGTCGAAACGCTCGAGGTCGCGATCCTCGAGAATATTCAGCGCCAGGACCTAAACGCGATCGAAGAAGCCGAAGCGTATAAACGGCTGATGGACGAGTTCGGGCACACGCAGGAGGCGCTTGGCCGGCTCGTGCACAAGTCGCGCAGCCACGTCGCCAATCTGCTGCGGCTGCTTGATCTGCCTCAGCCGGTCCGCGCCATGGTGGCTGCGGGCGAACTCAGCATGGGCCATGCCCGCGCGCTCATCCCTGCTGACGATGCTGAGGCGCTGGCCGAAGAAGTGGTGCGGCGAGACCTTTCCGTGCGGGACACGGAGAAACTGGTCCGGTCTTCCAAGCCAAGGGCACCGTCGCCCTCGCGCGGCGGCGCCGGCGCGTTCAACGCCGACATTGAAGCCCTGGAGCGGCAATTGGGCGACATGCTCGGTCTTCGAGTGAAGATCACGCACCGGCCGGACGGTGGGGTAGTCGCGCTCAGCTATTCCTCGCTCGACCAGCTCGACATGATCTGCCAGCGCCTCAGCGGGGAGCGTATCTAGAGTGCTTTCCAGTCAGGTGGATTGATCAGGTCGCCGCGTCCCCCGGACGCGGCTTTCGATCGCTCGGAGCGATCGACACCTGATCAACCTGACGGCTCGGAAAGCACGGCAAACAAAGGAAACTGGACTTGTTCCCGGTCACAAAAACAGGCCCGCGGAACCACTCCGCGGGCCTGCCGGTAAGCTTGAATTCAAGCCGCTTTAGCGAACTGCGCCGCGGCGGAAGAGGTTGACGACCGCGAGCAGGACGACCGCGCCGACAAGCGCCGCAAGCAGGGTGCCGCCGTCGAGCGGGCTGTTCAGAAGGCTTCCCTCGGCTCCGAAGAAGCGGCCGAGCAGGAAGCTGC
>JALYGI010000410.1 GCA_030777185.1 Pseudomonadota bacterium | reverse complement strand
GCTTCGTGCCTCGCAGGTACAGGTGGCGCAGCTGGAGGCCGAAGTGGGGGCTACCTCGGGCGATATCGAAGGGGCCCGGGCGAACCTCGACTTCACCCAGCGTGCACTCGATCGGCAGTCGGAGCTTCTGGGCCGCGGCTTTACAACCCGCGCCCGCCACGATGATGCTTTGCACGCCGTGCAGGAGGCGCGTGAGCGGCTCGCCAATGCGGAGGCGCAGGCGACGCGAAGGCGATCGGCACTGCGGCCCGGACCGGCTTCGAACCAGCCGGCCATCGAGGCGGCGCTGGTGGCCAGGGAGCGGGCGCTTCTCGACCTTCGGCGCACGGAGGTGCGTTCGCCGGTGGACGGTTATGTCAGCCAGACGGACCGGCTCCAGGTTGGCAACGGCGTCATTCCCGGGCTCGCGGTGCTTAGCATCGTCCGCAGCGGTCAGCCGTGGATCGAGGCGAATTTCAAGGAGACCGACCTTGCCAGGATGGCGGTCGGCCAGCCGGCTGAGATCCGCCTCGATGCCTATCCGGACCTGAAATTGCGCGGCCGCGTCGTCAGCATCGGCTGGGGCACGGGTTCGGAATTTTCGGTGCTTCCAGCGCAGAATTCGTCGGGCAATTGGGTTAAAGTGACGCAGCGCGTACCGGTGCGAATTGCGATAGAAGGAACGCCCAGCCGCGCGATGATCGCCGGCCTCTCGGCCGAGGTCACCATCGACACCAAAGCAGGTCCGGCGCCGGCGCAGCGTCAGCCTCGGATCCAGACCCCTGGCCGCGACTGAAAAATGGCGTCACTTGCCGAGCAGCCGGAGCGGGGTGGTCTGACGGGCGTCGAGCGGACCGCCACCACATTTGCGGTGATGCTGGCGACCATGATCCAGGTGCTCGACACGACCATCGCCAACGTTGCTCTGCCCCACATGCAGACCAGCCTCGGCGCCACGCCGGAGACGGTGAACTGGGTGCTGACGAGCTACATCGTCGCCTTGGCCGTCGCGATCCCGATTACAGGATGGCTGGCGGACCGGGTGGGGCGCAAGCGGCTGATGGTCTCCACCGTGATCGTCTTCACCTTGGCATCAATGCTGTGCGCAGCGGCGCAGAGCCTAGAAGAGATGGTCGTCTTCAGGGTGGTTCAGGGAATAGCCGGCGCCTTCATCGTGCCGATCGCGCAAGCCGTCATGTTCGACATCAATCCGCCGGAAAGGCACGCACGAGCGATGTCCCTCTTCGGAGGCGGGATCATGATCGGTCCGATCCTCGGGCCCGTGTTGGGCGGCTGGCTGACCGAGAACTTCAGCTGGCGCTGGGTCTTTCTGATCAACCTGCCGATCGGCGCTTTGGCGACGGTCATGTTGGTTCGCTTCATGCCCAAGGCAAGGCAGGTGGAGCGCCGGTTCGACCTCTTCGGCTTCTTCCTGCTCGCGGCAGCGCTGGGAGCGCTCCAGATGATGCTCGATCGGGGAGAACAGCTCGACTGGTTCGACTCCCCCGAAATCTGGGTCGAAGCGGGCGTGGCGATCGGCGCTGCCTGGATGTTCGTCGTCCATCTCCTGACAAGCCGCGAGCCGCTCTTCGACCCGAAGATGTTTCGCGATCTGATCTTCATGCTGGGCCTGCTCTTCATGGCGGTGACCGGCGTGCTCTTGCTGGGCGGCCTCGCCTTGCTGCCGCCGCTCCTGCAGCGGCTCATGGGCTATTCGGTCCTCGATTCCGGCTTCCTCACTGCGCCCCGCGGGGTGGGGATACTGTGTTCGATGCTGATGGCGGGGCGGCTCGTCGGCAAGATCGATGCACGCCTTTTGATCTTCTTAGGCATTGCGCTGATGGCGACTTCGCTGTGGCAGATGTCCGGCTTCTCGCTGGGCATGGACTCGCGACCGGTAATCGTCAGCGGCGTCGTCCAGGGACTGGGCCTGGGGCTCATCTTCGTGCCGCTTCAGACCCTCGCCTTCGGCACGCTCGCGCCGAAATTCAGAACCACTGCGGCTTCGCTGCTTAACCTGTCACGAAACATCGGCGGATCGATCGGAATTTCGATGGTGACGACGATGCTCGCGCGCAACCTCCAGTCGAGCCATGCCGACCTTGCAGCGCAGGTGACGCCGTTCCGGATCCCGCTTGCGGATCCCACAATAGCGGACCGCCTCGGCCAGTACGGGGAGGCAGGCCTGGCGGCGCTCGATGGTGAGATCAATCGGCAGGCGCTGATGATTGCCTTTTTGAACGATTTTTACCTGATGATGATGATGACGCTTGCGGCACTGCCCCTCGTGCTGCTTCTCAAGAAAGCACGGCCCCTGCCACAAGCTGGAAACACCTGACGGTTCGCGCTGGGCAAAAGCCGATGTGCCACCAAGCCTCGGCGGCCGCTTGACGCGGCGCTCGTTTCGGTGCGTCTGTGCCTCTTTTGCAGCTCTTGGCTCACGCTTGATGCTGCAGGCCGATCCTGAGCTGCCCGGTGGCGATGATGAACATTGAAAAATATGTCGAGCGCAGCTTTGGCACCTTTGCCGATTTGGTCGCGCTTCAGGCCGAAGCGAAGCCGGACGCCACCGCCCTCGTCTGCGGCGATCGCACCGCCAGCTACAGCGAATTGAACGCACGGATCGACCGGGTGGCTGCGGCGCTTCAGCGCGACCGCGTCCGCCCGCGCGATGTGGCGGCGATCTGCGCGGCAAGCTCGATCGA
>JALYGI010000409.1 GCA_030777185.1 Pseudomonadota bacterium | reverse complement strand
CCGCGATCGATGCGGCGATAATTGGAGTAGTTCTTGAAGCCGCGATGGCCGCGCATCCCCATCCGATTGCCCGGATGGTGACGGACCCTCATGCGGTCGCCGTTGCGGACATGAACGCTGTCTGGGCCATGATGCTGAACCACGACGGGCGACTGCCCGCGGACATGATGGGGAGCGGCATGGCTTTGCCCCGCGTGCGGCGGGCGGGCCATGGGGGCATGAGCCATCGGGGCATGGCCGCCGGGCATGCGCATCTGCGCGCTGGGCGTATCCTCCCACTTCACCGGCGGCGCCGCCGTCCGCTGCTGCGCGACCGCCGAAGCAGGCGCCAGCGCGCTTGCCGCAAGCATGATGAGCGCGAGTTGTTTCATGGTCGAATCCCCTATTCACGAAGAGCATCCGCCGCCCTTCAGGGAGGGGATGGTTATGGCTTTGATAACTCTCCGCCGGGGCTTTTTCTACCGACGCTCAGGCGCGGGCCAAGCAGCCGTGCCAGTTTGATACAGCCCTCCACGTCCTCCCGATCGAAGCGCGATTTTGTCGGGCTGTCGAGGTCAATGACGCCGAGCAACTCGCCCTCGTGGACGAGCGGCACCACAAGCTCGGAAGCAGATGCGCTGTCGCAGGCGATGTGGCCGGGAAAGGCGTGGACGTCCTCCACGCATTGCGGCTCCTGGCTGGCCGCCGCGGCTCCGCAGACGCCCTTTCCGAACGGAATCCGGATGCAGGCCGCGCGGCCCTGGAACGGCCCCAGCACCAGCTCGCCTCCGACATTGCGGTAAAAGCCGGCCCAGTTGAGGTCGGGCAGGCTTTCCCACAAAAGAGCGGAAATGTTCGCCATGTTGGCGACGTCGTCCGGCTCGCCGGCGGTAAGCGCATCGGCGGCCTCGATCAGCTGGCGGTAAAGCTCGGCCTTGTCCGCGGCTTCGATCTTGAACTCGTACATTCTTCTCCTCCCAACTTTGGCCGCCCTGCCGACCTTGGCCTTGATCCGCCTGGGAAGCCCGGATGTGGGCCTCGCCGATCAATTCCGCCAGCCTGATGAGCGCATGGCATTTCTCCTCGGCGCTATTTAGGCTGACGCCGGGAAGGTGATCGAATGCCGCTGATCCAGATTACGAAGCACATCTCGATCGATGATCGAGAAATAGTTGAGTCGTTCGTGCGCGCCAGCGGCCCCGGAGGTCAGCACGTCAATACGACTTCGACAGCCGTTGAACTTCGCTTCGACGTGGCCGGTTCGCCGTCGCTCCCCGATGCAGTGAAGCGTCGGCTGGAAATCCTCGCGGGAAGCCGCCTCACGCAAGACGGAATCCTCCTGCTGTTCGCTCAAGGGGAGCGCTCGCAGTTGATGAATCGTCAGGATGTCAGAGAACGGCTTTTCGCCCTCATCCGCCAAGCGACACTGGTCGAAAAGAAGCGTCGGCCGACCAAGCCAAGCCGGAGTGCCAAGCTCAAGCGATTGGAGGGCAAGTCCAAACGCTCTTCGCTGAAGAACCTTCGCGCAAAGCCGCAGGAATGAGGCCCTTCCGTGTTGCCTTGGCAGGCGTGGATCTGAACATGTGCCCGCTGCCGCAATGCCTCACGAAGCTTGTCAGATCGACCAGCTGCGGAACCCGGCTGGACGCTCGCCATTAAGGTTGCAGGACTCTGCCGGAGGAGCGGACCTGCTCTCCTATCCTGTTTGCCTGATCCTAACTCAGGCGGGTCGGTAATCCGAGCACTCGACGGCGTCACCCACAACAGGATCATCGCTGCGGCGCGTCCTCTCACGCCTCGCGTCACCAGGCACGCATTGGAATCGAAGCGCTCCAAAAAGCACGTGATCTAAAGCGCTTGCGCTGCTAATGTCCGCCCGAGGGGCGTTCGGGGGAATTCATGGTTGTTCGGCTTTTGGAGTGGCTGGAGCCGCTGCGTCGGCTGCCCCTGTGGGCTTGCTACGGGTTCACCGCAATGATCGTGGCAGCCTTCGTTGGCTTGCGGTTCGGCATCAGCAGTCTGGATGCGAGCGTAAACCTGCCGCTTTTCCTGGTGTTCGTTCCGGCGGTCATCATTTCGGCGATGCTGTTCGACAAAGGGTCCGGGCTGTTCGCCGTAGCTCTGAGCGGCGCGGTCGGCCTCTTCTTCTTCATTGAGCCAGTGGGCAGTCTCGCATCCAAGAGCGTCGGGGAGGTCGTTCGTCTCATCTTCTTTGTGTTGATCGGGACCTTCACGGCTGCTCTCATCGAAGCATTCAGGCACACGATAGACGATCTTCACGCCACCAAGCGGCGGCTGGAAGAAGCAAATCGTCACCGGGATTTGCTGCTCGCCGACATCAACCACCGGATCAAGAATCACTTAGGCTCGCTCTCAGCCGTTCTATCCCTTAGCAAGCGGCGTTTGAGCGATGACGCGGCTAAAGAGGCTCTGGACGCCGCCGTGTCTCGCTTGGCCGTGCTGGGAAGAGTCTACACTCGGCTCCACATTGCGGACGAGACCGTCACGCTCGATGCGAAGGAATTCCTGGAGGGCCTTTGCGACGACCTGTCTCAGTCGCTTTTGGCGACGCCGCAGATC
>JALYGI010000408.1 GCA_030777185.1 Pseudomonadota bacterium | reverse complement strand
GCGTCCGCGATCAAGCTCAGCCGCGCCGGGCTTCGCGATCCGGACAAGCCGATCGGCAACTACCTCTTCTCCGGCCCCACCGGCGTCGGCAAGACGGAGGTCGCGCGCCAGCTCGCCTCGATCATGGGCATCCCGCTCCAACGGTTCGACATGTCCGAATATATGGAACGGCATTCGGTGAGCCGCCTGATCGGCGCTCCTCCGGGCTATGTCGGCTATGATCAGGGCGGTCTCCTGACGGACGCCGTCGACCAGCACCCGCACAGCGTGCTGCTGCTCGATGAGATCGAAAAGGCGCACCCGGACCTGTTCAACATCCTGCTGCAGGTGATGGACAACGGCAAGCTGACCGATCACCACGGCAAGACGGTTGATTTCCGCAACGTCATCCTGATCATGACGACCAATGCGGGCGCGAGCGACATGGCGCGTGAGGGTGTCGGCTTCGGCAACATCACCAGAGAGGGTGAGGACGAAGAGGCGATCAAGCGGATGTTCACGCCGGAATTCCGCAACCGTCTCGATGCGATCGTGCCGTTCGCCTACCTGCCGCCTGAGGTGGTGGCGATGGTGGTCGACAAGTTCATCCTCCAGCTCGAGTTGCAATTGGCGGATCGTAACGTGCACATCCACCTGGACAACGAGGCAAAGCAATGGCTCACCGACCGCGGCTATGATCGGCTGTACGGAGCGCGCCCGATGGGCCGCCTGGTACAGGAGAAGATCAAGCAGCCGCTTGCCGAGGAGCTGCTGTTCGGCAAGCTGATGCATGGAGGTGAGGTCAAGGTCCGGATCAAGGACAATGCGCCTTCGTTCGAGATCATCCCTTCCCCGCCCAAGGCATCGAAGAAGAAGGGTAAGAAGTCAGAAGCCGATAACCGCCGGCAGGATCAGCCAGAGGCCGGTCCCCCGGAAGCCGGACAGCCCGAAGAGCAAGCCTGATCGAGAAAGGCCGTCTCCAACTGGGAGGCGGCCTTTTCGTTTGGACCCCTTCCGCAATGGCAATGGCCGGACCGCCGCTTTTCCGGAGCGGGCTCATATCACTGGGACGATCGGCTCTTACGAACGGAGCGAGAAGATGTCGGATACCATCACCCATGCCGAAGAGGGAGAAACAACCCGCGTGAACGAGACTATCCGCGCCGCAGCGATCCAGCTCTACGACCGCTATACGCATGAGGGGATGGATCGCCGTGTGTTCATGGCGCAGCTGACTCGTCTCGCAGGAGGAGCAGCTGCCGCAAGCGCGCTTCTCGCCGGCATCGCGGCGAATCCCGCGGCGGCGGCCATTGTGCCGGAAGGAGATCCCCGGCTTCAGACGCGGATAATCCGGTGGGAGCTTATCCCGGGCCGGAAGATGAGCGGCTACGGCGCGGCTCCCGCCGATGCTCGCGCCGACCTTCCGATGGTGGTGGTGATCCACGAAAATCGGGGCCTTACCGAACATATCCGGGATGTGACGCGACGGGTTGCGCTCGCTGGCTTTTCGGCGGTCGCTCCCGATTTCCTGACCCCGGCGGGCGGCACACCTTCGAACGAGAATCAGGCGCGCGAGATGATCGGTAAGCTCGACCTTGGAGCAACCGTCGCCGACGGCCGGGCATTCATCGATTGGTTGAGCTCACCGGCTGGAGGATCGCGCAAGGTCGCAGCGATCGGCTTCTGCTGGGGCGGGGGCATGGTCAACCGCCTCGCGGTGGCGGCCGGCCCAAGCCTCGAGGCGGGCGTTCCCTTCTACGGCCCTGCCCCGGCTCCCGCCGAAGCGGTGAAAGTCGAGGCAGCCATGCTGATCCACCTGGCCGAGAAGGATGAGCGGGTGAACGCCACCGCCCTTCCCTGGGCCGCCGCACTTAAGTCAGCGGGCAAGGACGTGACCAGCATCGTGTATCCCGGCGTCAATCACGCCTTCCACAACGACACGTCTGCCGAACGCTATGACGAAGCCGCAGCAAAACTCGCCTGGGAGCGAACGACCGCTTTCCTGAAGCAGCACCTCGCCTGAAGGATCCAGCGACCGGTAATCGGCATTGACATAAAAAAGGCCCGGCGTTTCGCCGGGCCTTTCGACTCTATTTGGCTCTCTTGCCTCCGCTTACTCCCGGTTGCCCAGGAACTGCAGAAGGAACGTGAACATGTTCACGAAGTCGAGATAGAGCGATAGCGCGCCCATGATCACGGTCTTGCCCATCATGTCGGTGCCCGCCACCTGGAAGTACAAGCTCTTGATGCGTTGCGTGTCATAGGCGGTGAGGCCAGCAAACAGCAGCACGCCAATCGCACTGATCGCCAGGTTCATGGCCGGCGACTGGAACCAGAGGTTCAGCAGCGAAGCGACGATCAGGCCTACCACGCCCATGATCAGGAACGTGCCGAAGCCTGAAAGATCCTTCTTCGTGGTGTATCCCCAAAGGCTGAGCGACAGGAACGCCACCGAAGTGGCGAAGAACGTAATCGCGATCGACGGCCCGCTGTAGCGGAAGAAGATGGAGGCCATCGACAAGCCCATGACCGTCGCAAAAGCCCAGAAGAGCAGCTGCGCCGTGCCCGTGGACAGCCGGTTGATGCCAAAGCTCAGCACCATGACGAAGGCCAGCGGCGAAAAGATGATCAGGTACTTCAGCAAGCCCGGCCCGAGCAGGATCGTCTCGGCAGCCCCCGAACGAGCGAACAGCAGAGCGACGATGCCGGTGAGCAGCACGCCCGAAGCCATATAATTGTAGACAGAAAGCATGTAGGACCGCAGCCCCGCGTCGATAGCGACGCTGTCCCGACCGACGGTTGCCGGTCTCGGCGCTGCGGTCACCCGCGGGTCAAATCCGTTTGCCATTTCCAAACTCTCCTTTGACGGCAGAACACCCTGCCGCTTGTTTCTAATATCGGGTGATTGCGATAGTGTTTCAAGGAAAACCGGTTCGCCCAGCCGCCTTCCTGCGGTAGAGGCGGCGCGCCATGCATCGACTGTTCGTCGCCGTTCGCCCGCCTGCAGAGATACGCGAGCGCCTCCTCAGCATCATGGGAGGTGTCCAGAATGCGCGTTGGCAAGACGACGCGCAGCTCCATGCGACGTTGCGTTTCATCGGGGAAGTGGACCGGCACAGGGCGGAGGATGTTGCGGCAGCGCTCGGTTCGATCCGGCACCAGCCTTTCGAAGTGTCCTTGTCGGGCGTGGGCAGCTTCGGCAAGCGCGGCAAAGGAGCCTTATGGGCGGGTCTTTCACCGCAGGACGACTTGAAGCGGCTTCACAACAAGGTGGATCAAGCGTGCCTCCGGGCCGGCATAGAGCCGGACAACCGAGCCTATCACCCGCACGTCACCATCGCCAGGTTGGGCAGGGCCACCGGGCCGGTCGAACCCTTCGTCGAGCACTGGGCCGGTTTGTCCAGCATGCCCTTCGCAATCGACAGTATCTGCCTTTACGAAAGCCGCCTCGGATCCGAAGGCGCCAGCTACACCATCGTCGAACGCTACAAGCTCGGCTGATTAGCCGATTAGACGCCCATCGCGATCAGCAACCGATCGACCATGCCTGCGTAACTCTGCCCAAACAGACGCAGATGCACGAGGGCCGGGAACAGTTGATAGGCGGGCCGCCGCTCCTCCCAGCCGGGATCAAGTCCGCCATAAGCGTTCCAGAATTCCCGCGGCGGCGCCCCGAATAGGGTCAGCATCGCGAGGTCCACCTCCCGATGCCCGTAATAGCAAGCGGGGTCGATCAGTGCGGCCAGGCGCCCGCCTTGGACCAGGATGTTGCCGGTCCACAAATCCCCGTGGAGCAAGGATGCCGCAGGCCTGTGCGGCAGGAGTTCGGCGCAACGGCCCTCCAGCCTGTCCACCCGCTCTCGCCATGGCCGGTCGAGCATCGCCGCGGTGGCGGCAAGCCTCTCCTCGAACCAGAAAAGCGGCCAGTCGCTCTTTTGCCGATTGTGGAGCGCGACCGTCCCGAGCGCGTAATCGACCGGCCAACCATAGCTCTCCCCCATATGATCGTGGAGGTTCCTCACTGCGGCACCGATCGCGGCCCAGGCGTTCGTGCTGAAGACGCCGTCATTCTCCACATGCTCGAGCAGCAGGACACCCTCATGCTCGCCCTCGACGAGCGGCACGGAAACACCGGCTCCCGCGAGCGCGCGGAGCATCGCTGCTTCGGTGCTCACAGCGGGGCCGCCCTTCGCGACGGTGCAGCGACCGTCGGGCCGGCGGAGCACGAGCACTTCCGACAGGTCGCCCCCTGCGATCCGCTCGAGCCGTTCCTCCGGCACCCCCATCAGCGCCGCCACCTTTCGCGCGAAGCTCGTCATCTCGGGCCTGCGATCCTCCGCGCCAGCCCTTCGGCGCCCTGGGTGACATCACGCCAAGTCTGATCGAAATGCTCCGCCTCGCCATAATAGGGATCGGCCACAGGCTCCCCCTGCCGGCCCTCGACATGGTCGAGCAGCAGCGAGAGCTCAGCCGTCCCATCGGGGGGCTGCATCGCTCTCAAGTCGGCAAGATTCTGCGCATCCAGGGCGATGATATGGGCAAATTCGTAGAAATCCGCTGGGCTCACCTGGCGCGCTCTCAGGCTCGTAACGTCGACGCCATTCTTCGCCGCCACCGCCGCCGCGCGTGGATCGGGGGGCCGCCCGACATGCCAATCCCCGGTCCCCGCGGAGTCGATCCTCAGGTCGAGACCCAGCCGCTCCGCTTCTCTCCTGAACGCCGCCTCGGCGAGCGGAGACCTGCAGATATTGCCCAGGCAGACGAACAAAACCGAACCGCTCATTGACAATCGTCCGTTTGGAAACCGAAATGCCCCGCTAGCCCTGCGAGAAGGGGCTCACAACAGGAGACGGCCTTTGAACCAGCCGCGGGAAGCCGAACAGCCACAGCGTCCGCGCGTAACCGCCTATGCGTGGTATGCTCTGTTCGTCCTGGTGCTCGTCTACATCGTCAACTTCATAGACCGGCAGATCCTCTCCATCCTGGTCGGAGACATAAAGCGCGATCTCGGCGTCTCCGACGCGCAAATCGGTTTCCTCTACGGGACGGCATTCGCCGTCTTTTACGCGCTCTTCGGCATCCCGCTGGGTAGGCTCGCCGACAGCTGGTATCGCGGCCGCCTGATGGCGATGGGGCTTGCCTTATGGTCGTCCATGACGGCGCTCTCCGGCTTTGCGAACAGTTTCGGAATGCTTGCCGCCGCACGCATCGGAGTAGGCATCGGCGAGGCAAGCGCTTCCCCAGCCGCTTATTCCATGATCTCGGACAACTTTCCTAAGGAGCGAAGGGCGACGGCCCTGTCGATCTACTCGAGCGGATTGTATATTGGCGGAGCGCTGAGCCTGCCGATCGGCGGCATCGTCGTCAGTCGCTGGAACACCGCCTATCCCGATCCGGCCGCTGCACCGCTCGGCCTCGCCGGCTGGCAAGCGGCGTTCCTTGCCGTAGGCATACCGGGGCTCCTCCTTGCGCTTTGGGTGCTTTCCTTGAAAGAGCCGCAGCGCGGCGCTTCCGATGGCCTCCCGCAGCCGGTCGTCCGGCCCAATGCGTGGCGCGATTTCGGCCAGGAACTGATTGCCATTCTGCCGCCGCTCACCTTGTTAAGCGTAGCCCGCTTTCCCGGTGCATTGCGGATAAACCTTGCGGTGCTGACGCTCGTCTGCGTGCTTGGCTATGGGCTTTTCCGGCTGACGGGGGATGGCCCGCAGTGGAGCGCATACGGGCTTGGCGTTTATGCGGTTTTCTCCTGGATCCAGTCGCTGAAGCACCGCGACCCGCCCGCTTACCGGCTGATATGGGGAAGTCCGATGGTGGTGATGCTCGCCATAGCGTTCGGCAGCATCTCCTTCGTGACCTATGCGACCAGTTTCTGGGTTCCGCCTTATATCGAGCAGACATTCTACGCCGACCCGCTCAGCGCGGCACGATACATAACCGGGTTCACCGCTAAGGAGGAGGTGGGAACCATCATCGGCTGGTCGTCCGCGGTTGCGGCAGCGGCGGGCGTGGTGCTCGGCGGCTATGTCTCGGATCTCTGGCGCGAGCGGGATCCCCGTGGTCGGCTGTTCGTCAACATGCTTTCCGCTGTTCTCCCGATGCCGATCGTCTGGGTCATGCTGAGCACGGACGATCTGGCGACCGTCTATTGGCTCAATCCGTTGGCGCACCTGCTTGCTTCCGCCTGGGTAGGCGCCGCGGTCGCCACCCTCCAGGACCTCGTGCTTCCGAGAATGCGGGGGACTGCAGGTGCCACCTACATTCTCGGCACGACAATGGTCGGGTTGGCGCTTGGGCCTTATTATGCCGGGAAGATGTCGGTCCTGAGCGGTGATTTGGCTACTGGCATCTTGGCGCTCTATGCCATGCCGCCTTTCACCATCCTCGGGCTATGGCTCGGTTCCCGCCGAATTGCGGAGCTCGAAGAAACCAAAGTCGCGCGCGCCCGCGCGGCGGGCGAGCCGATTTGATGATGCCGCACTTGGTCATGTGGGCAGGCCGGAGAGCTTAGCCGAATACCCCGCAAGCGATCCGCGCGCCGCTGTTTCCCGACGGATCTGTTTGATAGTCGTCGGCCTGTTCGTGAATCACGATCGCGGCACCGTCCGCGTCCAGCATCGGCATTCTGCCCCCGGACAGACGCGAGCCGGGAACATTGATTTCCCAAGAGCCGCGCCCATCGGTTCCAACCAAAAGATTGGGCAGGTCACCCTTGTGCATTCCGGCCGGGTTGTTCTTGCCGTGCTGCTGTCCCGTGGGGTTCCAATGCGGGCCGGCGGTGGCGAAATCGGGTGCATCGCACCGGCCGGCGGAGTGGATGTGGACCCCGTAGGTGCCGCGCGGCATTCCCAACGCCTCGATCCTGATGCGGATGCTGTCGGCTACCTGGGTGGCGCTGGCGCTGGCATAGTCTCGGCCCGCTGCGGTGCGGAGAGTTGCGGTCGCCGCCGTCTGAGCGATCACGCTGCTCCTTCTCGGTTCGGGCCGGTCCACCATCGCACAGCCGGCAAGTGCCATACTCGCCGCAATGACTGGTAAGAGCTTCACGTCGCCTCTCCTCTGTCCCTTTGAACGAGTCCGGCACGAAACGGTTTCGCTCTGCTCCTCAAAGGGCAGCGGGATCGGCTCGGCCCTTGGATGGCGGCCTACCTGCCGCGGAACACGGGCACAAAAAGAAGGAGCCGGTCCATGAAGGACCGACTCCCACTTTGAACTCCTGGCTCTCGCCGGCCGAAGCCGACGAGATCCGGATTACATGCCCGCGCCCGGACCGAAGGTGATTTCCACCCGGCGGTTCTGGGGTTCGCGCACGCCGTCGGCCGTTTCCACCAGCGGACGGCTCTCGCCGAACGCTTCCGAGGTGATCGAGCCTTCGGGCACACCGCGGCCGGCGAGGTACGAACGAACCGCATCGGCACGACGCTGGGAAAGACCAACGTTGTACTGAGCCGAACCCGAACGGTCCGCGTGGCCTGCGAGTACGACCTGCGCC
>JALYGI010000407.1 GCA_030777185.1 Pseudomonadota bacterium | reverse complement strand
GCAGCCACGATGATCCCGCCGACGATGAGGCCGACCACGGCCGCGCCGAGGGCTCCGGCCACCCAGACGAGAGGCCCTTCGGCAGCGGGCACCAGGTGGCCGACCGCTTCGGCGCCTGCGTGGAGTGAATGGGGCAGCGCCGAAAAGCGGGATTCCTCTAGCCCGTGGGCGATGATGCCGCCGCCGACCCACAGCATCGCCGCGGTTCCGACCACCTCGAGGAAGCGCATCAGCACCGGCATGCCAAGCACGAGGCCGCGCCCGAACGCGCGGGGAAGGCTCTGGCGGCGGGCGGCCAGATGCAGCCCGATATCGTCCATTTTCACAATCAGGCCGACCACGCCATAGACCGCTACCGTGATCATGATCGCGACGAAGAGGAGCACGGCGCCTTGGATCGGCAGCGGCCGCTCGGCGACGTCGGCAAGCGCTATTGCCATGATCTCGGCCGACAGGATGAAGTCGGTCCGGATCGCGCCGCTGACCTTCTCCTGCTCGAATGTGGCTGCATCCACGGGCGCCGCCGCTTCGTTCGCATGAGCGTGGTGGCCGAGCACCGCTTCGGCGACCTTTTCGGTCGCTTCGAAGCAAAGATAGGCGCCGCCGAGCATCAGGAGCGGCGTGATCGCCCAGGGGGCGAATGCGCTGAGCGCCATCGCCGCGGGCAGGATGAAGAGCAATTTGTTGCGCAGCGAGCCCTTGGCGATCTTGGCGATGATCGGCAGCTCGCGGTCAGGCGTGAAGCCGATCACGTAGCGGGGCGTCACCGCGGTATCGTCGACGACGACGCCGGCTGCCTTGGTGCCGGCCTTGCCCGCCGCCGCGCTGATGTCGTCGAGCGAGGCAGCGGCGACCTTGGTGATGCTGACCACGTCGTCGAGCAGCGCAACCAAACCTGAAGGCATTAGAAATCCTCGTTCACAGCCGGCATTCCGGCCAACGATCGGCGTATCGGGCCGAAGGGCCCGGCGGGCAAGCCTCGATCCGGGCGGAGAGTGGGGAGCCTATTGCGGCAGGTAGAACTGCGTCACCATGCAGTAGAGCATCGGAATCGACAGGATGAGGTTGGTGCGCGAGGCCATCATCGCGATGCGGGCCGAGCTCGCCTTCGCCTCGTCGCTGGCAGGCTTCATGCCGAGCGCCTTCTGCTGGTTCGGCCAGATCACGAACCAGACGTTCGCCGCCATGACGATGCCGAGCCACATGCCGACGCCGATCACCCGGTAATTCTCCTGGAAGGTGAGCGCCTGAAGAAGATACCGGCCGGTGACGTTGGTCTCTGCGACCGCGATCCCGGAGAGAAGAGTCGCGACCGCGGCCCAGCGGAACCAGAACAAGGCCTCGGGCGCGATATATTTGGAGACGCCGCCTTTCAGCTCGGCGGGCACCTTGGGCATGGTCGGGATCTGGACGAAGTTGAAGTAATAAAGCAGCCCGATCCACAGGATGCCCGAGAGCACGTGGAAGAAGCGCAGCCAGTAATTGAGATAGCCCGCCTCGCCGATCAGGCCGCCGTGGAGCCCGGCCATGGCAAGCGCCAGGAGCAGGACTCCGATCAGCAGTGCAAGATTGAGGTTTCCGAGCAGCTTCGCCATCGCGACATCCCCTTGTCTCTTTGCGTCGAGGCAAGGTGTATCGTAACGCACCCGTGATGGGAATTCCTCGATATGACGAAACCGATCCTGTTCGATTATTACCGCTCTTCCGCCAGCTACCGCGTGCGGATCGCTTTGAACCTCAAGCGCGTCGACTATGACACCGCCCCCATCGACCTCCTTCACGGTGAACAGGGCGACCCGGCCTATTGCGCGCGCAATCCCCAGGCTTTCGTGCCGATGCTCGAATTGGACGGGCGGCGGATCACGCAGAGCCTCGCGATCATCCACTATCTCGATGCCGCTCATCCGGAACCAGCGCTCGTTCCGCAGGATCCTTTCGACAGGGCGCATGTGGCGTCGATGGCGCTCACCATCGCCTGCGACATCCACCCGCTGAACAATCTCCGGGTGCTCAAATATCTGGTGGGGCCGCTTGGGCAGGACGAGGCGGCGAAGAACGCCTGGATCGCGCGGTGGATCGGCCAGGGCTTCGCCGCGCTGGAGGCGCTTGCTGCCGAACGGGCCGGGCGCTTCCTGTTCGGAGACGCTCCGACCCTTGCCGACATCTGCCTCGTGCCGCAGATGTACAATGCGCGGCGCTTCAACGTGCCGCTGGGCGATTATCCGCTGCTGGTCCGCGCCGACGAGGAAGCGGCCAAGCTCGACGCCTTCGCCGCCGCGCATCCGGACAAGGTCGCGCCCGGAGGGTGAACTTCGTCCAATCTTGACGTTGCTGCCGATCGGATGAGTGTTGCCATGCCGCCACCTCTCCCATAGCGTTCAGAGATCAGGGACCGAGGGTGAGGCGATGGGCAGAGTCGATGCGATCTCCAGCGGCATGGACAGGCTGGCGCCGCTCTCGTCGGTGGATATTCCATCGCTCGAGGGCAAGGTCAGCGAAGAAGAGTGGAAGATCCGCGTCGACCTTGCGGCCGCCTACCGGCTGGTGGCTTATCATGGCTGGGACGACCTTATCTTCACCCACCTTTCGGCGCGGGTGCCGGGGCCGGAGCACCATTTCCTCCTCAACCCCTATAATCTGATGTTCGAGGAGGTGACCGCTTCCAGCCTCGTCAAGGTCGACATGGAAGGCAACCCGGTGGAACCGACGCCGTTTATCACCAATCCGGCGGGCTTCACCATCCATTCCGCGCTGCACATGGCGCGGCCGGACGCGCACGCGGTGATCCACCTCCACACGCCGCACGGGCAGGCGGTGGCCGCGCATAGCGAAGGGCTGCTGCCGCTCACCCAGACGGCGATGCTGATTCGCGACGATGTCGCCTATCACGATTATGAGGGTGTCGCAGTCGATCTGGACGAGCGCGAGCGGCTGGTCGCCGATATCGGCGACAAGGGCGCCATGCTGCTGCGCAACCACGGCACGCTTGCGATCG
>JALYGI010000406.1 GCA_030777185.1 Pseudomonadota bacterium | reverse complement strand
TCAGCCATTTCGAATCCCCCGAGTCGCGGTGAGGATTATGATCCGTTGGGGCTGCGGAGTCCCAGAGATTATTCCATGAAACAATTTCTGTGGCCTGACACGGCACCAAAATAGCCAAGACGAAAGGCGAGCACTCGCTCAACACTCTCTTTCGCTGATCAGAGGGCCAGGCAGCAAAGAGGCCACCGATCATCGCGATGGCGCTTTCCAATGCTTATTTGCTGATCGCGGAAAGGGCGACCGCCGCAATCTCTCCATCCTGTTCGGATGTTCCGCCGCTCACCCCGAGCGCCCCGACAATCCGCCCCCCAATGACGATTGGAACGCCGCCCTCGATCGCCACCGCTCCGGGGAGGCTCAGAACGGCCACGCGGCCAGCGGCCACGGCATCCGAAAAGGCCTTGGTCGGCCGCTTGAAGCGAGCGGCAGTTCGTGCCTTTTCCTGAGCGACAACTTCCGAACCGTACTGCGTCCCATCCATCTTCTCGAACAGCACGAGCTGCCCGCCTGGTTCGACCACAGCGAATGCCATGGAAAAGCGCCGCTGGTCTGCGGCTTGCCTGGCGCTGGCGACCATGTTCCGCGCCTGCTCAAGCGAGATGGGAGCTCCGTACGGGATCGGCATCTGCTGTGCTGGGGCCGTCGAGCCGATTGCCCCGAAGCACATCAACAGCGACAGCATAGGTCTCAAAGTCCGACCCTCCAATATCCGTTTGGCCTTGCTCGATCCTCAGCCACTGCCGGCAACATTAATCCGAGTCTGTATGTCTGCAATGGGTGGAAAGCAGACATTCGTCAGCTCGGCCTGAGTGACCGCTTCGGCTCACGGCACCCAAAAGCAGACGGTCCGCTCCCGGCAGTTCCGGCCGTTCCGCTAAGCGCCAGTAGCGGACGTTCCCAGCAACCGGCGGTACACCCGTCAGTGGAACCTCCGCTTTGGCTTGTTGACAGTACACTGCCATGAGTGCATATCACTGTCATGAGAGAGCTGAGCCATACCACGATGCGTGACCGCCAGAAGGCGTCGACCCGGCAACTCATCGTAGATATTGCCCTGGAGATGTTGGGGCAGCCCGATCAGCCCTTCTCCCATGAAGCCATCGCAGCGAGAGCCGGCATGTCCCCGCGAACGGTGTATCGCCATTTCCCGGCGCAGTCGGACCTCTTCCTTGCGCTGTGGCAACGCCACCGGGAAAAAACGGAGACGCAGTTCCCGGGCACGGAAGCGGAGCTGCTGCCGATGGTGCACAAGCAGTTTCGCCACTTCGAGAAGCATGCGGCGCTGGTTCGCAGCTTGCTGGCCTCGCCAGCGAGTACGGAGATCCTCACCCATGGCTGGCGGGAAGGACACGCTGCGTTTCAACAGGCGCTGGCCGCGATCACCAGGGACCTTCCAGCGGAACGGGCTCGCTGGCTGGTGGCGGTTTGCCAGTCGATCTACAGTGCCCCGTTTTGGCAGATGCTACGCACCCGCGGGCAACTTTCCGGCGACGAAGCGGCAGACGCTGCGGCCTGGGCGATGGAGGCCGTTCTCACGGCCGCACGGGGGTTCCCCCACTCAGCAGACCGTCCGCCAGAGAAAACACACCACGACGGAGGCGACACCCTATGACCACCACGCTCACCGCTGCCCCTAAGAAGCTCACCCTCGGCCCGGAGGAAGGGCGAACGGCGGCGCCCCTGAACATCGTCGGCGAAGAAACGCTGGTAAAGGTTTCGCCAGCAGACTCGGACGGGCAGATGGCGTTCTTCCACCTCGTGGCTCCACCGATGTCGGGCCCTCCGCTCCACTACCACACGCGCGAGGACGAGCTGTTCTACGTTCTGGAGGGGGAGCTGGTGTTCGAGCTAGATGGGGAGCGGTTCACCGCAGTGGCGGGTTCCACCGTGTACCTGCAGCGCGGCGTGGTGCACCGTTACCAGAACTTCACGAATGAGACAGCGCGCCTGCTGATTGTGACTACACCCGGGGACTTCTGCGGGTTTTTTGAGGAATTGTCGGCTGCCACGCCAGCCGGCGGGATGCCCGAGATGACGGTGCTCGTGGAGCTGGGAGAGAAATATGGGATCATCACCCTGGGTCCGCCGATGATGGCCTGAGGTGGGGTTGTAGCTCGTGTGGTCTTTGCAGGTATCCTTGTCGCCGGGGCCGGTGCTCACGACCGTTCGCTGACGGTCCCTCGACCGAACATCCAATGTCCGCAATGGGTCGGAATCAGACACTCGCGGAAGGTCCTCAATGGGTGGAAAGCGGACATCTGGCCGCTTAGAAGGTCGTGATGCTGCGGACACGTCGCTTGGTCCTTCACGAGTGGGCGGAGCGACATCGTCAGCCGTTCGCGGCAATGCACGCTGATCCCGCCGTCATGTTGGATCAGGGCGGCCCAATTGATCGGCAAACCAGCGACATGAAGTTTGACCGATATCGCCGCGCTCTTGAAGAGCATGGCCTGTCTCGCTGGGCAGTAGAGGCGGAGGACGGGACCTTCTTGGGTTACGCAGGGGCCATCTTCCAGGCCAATAAGGATCATCCACTGGGTCCGCATACCGAAATCGGGTGGCGCTTTACCCGCAGGTCGTGGGGTCACGGATATGCGACGGAAAGCGCAAAGGCGGCCCTGAAGCACGCTTTTGAAGAAACCGACCTGAAGGAGATTCTTGCCTACACGACCGCCGAGAACCATCGGTCGCAGGCAGTGATGCGGCGTTTGGGTCTAGAGCGGGAGCCCAGCCGCGACTTCACCACGTTTACTAGCAGGGTTGGCGCATGGTGCGGATTGGTCTGGGTGGCCGCGCGGGATTCCTATCAACTCGGCGAGCCCTCGACAGCAGAACCAATCAGCTAATGTCGGCAATGGGTCGAAAGCGGACACGAACAGCGGTCCGAGCTGTTAGATCGTCCCGCTGATTGAAAGGGAGAAGATTGGGCCGCCAAAGCGCTGCCTCTGTTCGATGAATGCAATCGGACCGGTGCGACGGCCTGTATAAACGACCCGCTCGAAGCGATTGCCGCCGCCGAAGATGTTGCCGAGGGCGGCGCGCACCGTGAGCCCGCGCACGTCCTTGTTTTCCACATAGACGTTGCCGAACACCGGCCCTTCCTGGGATAGCGAAATCTCGCCCAAGCGGAAGCTGCGCGCCTGCCTGTTGTGCATCGCCTGGCCGCCCCAGGCCCAGTCGGTGCGCGGGATATCGTGGCGCAGCGAGACATCGACCTGCCGCACTGGGCTACCGCTAATCCGCCGCATCTCGCCGGTCAGAGGATCCTCGAGCGAGGAGTTCTGGAAGTTGAAGCGCGCATCGAGCTTCGCACCGCGCCAGCCGAGCGGGTCGAACAGGAAGGTGGTGCGGGATTCGAGGCCGTAGACGGTCGCGCTGTCGAGGTTCCCCGGCGACTCGCCGAACTCGCCGATCGGGATCTGGTCGACCACGTCCGTGAAGAAGTGGCCGAACAGGCGGAGGGTGGTCGAGCCGTAGCGGCCGAGATTGCGGCTACCCGACAGGTCCAGCTCCCAGCTTTGCGGCGGCACGAGCTCGGGATTACCCACGTTGCGATTGTCGTTTTGAAGGTTTTCGGTGGCCAAGAAATCGCCGAAGTTGAGCTGCCCGACCTTCCGTTCGAGCTTGGCGTTAAGGTCGAGCCGGGGCGAGACCTTCCACGCGGCCGACACGAAGCCCTTGGGCCTGTAGAAGCTCCGGGCGCTCCCCGCCTCGCCGATCAGGCTGAGCTTCGAATATTCCGCCCCAAGAGAGGCCTGCACGCTAAGCGCCGGCGACAGCGGCCGTCCCCAGGTGGCGCGCACCTCGGCCCGGTCCTCCTCTACCCGCGCGCTGCCGCCCGGGAGCGGCACCTCGCGGAACGTGCCATCCGAAAGCAAAGTGAACAGGCCCGAGAGGTTGTCGAGGCTGTTGAACGCACCTTCGGCGGAGACCTGCCAGTCGGAGCCCCCGCTCCTCCAGCGATATTCCGCGCGGGCGATCGTCTCGCTCTCGTCGCCGGTGCGGGTAAAGCGACTGCCGGCATTCGGCGCAGAATCTGCAAAGCTGGTGATTGCGGCGCTCACGACGGGGCTGTGCTCGAACTGGTGGAGCCCGATCAGCTTCAGGCGGCCTCCCCCAAGGGCGAGTTCGTAATCGCCGCCGATTTCGTAGGAATAATCCTGCTCGGTCGTGCGGACCCGGCGCACCCGGTCCACCTGCGGCCGAGCGCTTCGCTCCGACACCTCACGGTTCTGGAACCAGAAGCGGCCGTAGGAGAGGTTCAAGTTACCGATGGAGCCCCCTGGCGCTTCATATTTGAAGCTGCTGCTGAGCTTCGCCCGATCCCCACGCACCCTGATCAGCTCGTCGCGCGTCTCCAGGAGGGTGCCGTCGGGCCCAAGGATCAGGCCTGGCCCGGCGCCGCCGCCGCGAAAGGCTTCGTTCCGGAGCCCAATCGTATATCCGATCGGTCCCATCGTTCCGCTCAGCGAAGCCTCGCCGCGCAACAGCAGAGGATCGGCATTCCTGGCTCTGATTTCCGGTCGCCAAACGAACTGGCCGGAGCTACCGCCAAGCGTGGCGATCACGTTCGCCACCTGCCCGCTGAGGCCCGGAACGTTGAGTGTCGCCCCATCGACGATCTCGATGCGCTGGACGCTGCGCGCCGGAATGCGGCCGAGTTCGGTAAGCGCGTCGTTGGATTTGCCGGAGATGCGCCGGCCATTGATCAGCACATTGCCGCCGGCCTCGCCGAGGCCGCGGCGTTCGTCGGGACGCTGGATGATGAAGCCGGGCACCTGACGCAGCATGTCCGCCGCATTCCTCGGCGCGAAGCGCGCGAAATCGGCTGGCGTGTAGGTCTTGGCACCCTCGACGGTGGCCGCGACCCTGGGCACGGGAGGCGTCGCGTCGCCTGTCTCCTGGGCGAGCACCGGCACCCCCGGCAGCGCCACCGCGGCAAAGGCAAAAACGCCGGTTCGAAGACCAGTGCGCGAGCGCGGCCGGCGGTGATGCATTGCCGATGGATCCTTGTTGGTGCGCCTCGCAAGCCGCGCGCGCCGCGTCCTATCAGCATCTTTCCTGAACGCCAGACGAACGAGGTCGGGTGACGCATATGTGGTACGTCTGGACTCGGCGAGTAGCTATCGTTCCGGCCGCCGCCGGAACGTCAACTATGGGTCAAGGAGACCTTCGACGGAACGTCTGGAACGGGTGGAACGCGTACATCAGACCCGGACCTAGTTTTAAGGCTCAAGAGTGGGCCTGCTTGCGGATGAGCTCGTAGACTTTGCGAGGATTTTGAATACGGAAGAATTGGGTGGCGCCGCTGAGTGCTGGGAGCCACCAGCTAAACCCGTTCATGCCGCCCCAAGACATGTTGTTGTTTGCTTCGAACGCCAAGGTTCCGGTCCCATCGCGGTGATCGGTAAGTTCGAGACGCGGCAGGCGGTGGATGTCGAGAGAGGTGATCTTCGAACCTCGAAGGACCAGAATACGCTGGTCGGTCACCGCGTAGAAGAGCCTCTTTCGTATGCGCGCATCGTGAAAGAAGCGCCCGGCGATGAGGTAGAGGCCGATGACAAGGAACGGCAGGCCCCAAAGTTTGAAGAACCAGCCGGGAGCATCGCCAGAGTTGGTGTCGAAGGGCGCAAGCCAGACCATTGCATTCCAGAAGATCGCGAAACCACCCCACATGAGGCTGAATGGGATGAGGAGCGTGTCCCTGGCAGCGAGCGTCAAGCCCTGCTTGGGCTGGCCCGACCAAAGGATACGCTCGCCGGTAAATAGGTACGGCTGGAAGGATTGGAATGACTGAGATGCGTCCATTGGCGCATTGCTAACGAGAGGAATTGAACGACGCTAGGCGAAGACCCGATCCGCACGCGGGCTAACGTTTCCTTTGGGTCGAACTCGGACCTTCGGCTGAATGTCTGCTAAGGGTGGAAAGCGGACGTCACGCAGACTAAACGGGGCAATGAGAGCTTCCTATCACGCCCCTGGCTCTAGCGCTCGGCCGCCAGCTAGAGACGGAGGATGATCCCGAACGATCCGAGGAACGGCTGCGGAAGCTGATGAAGAGCGCGCACCAACAGCCGACAGTCACGTTGAGGCGCACCTCCCGCCGGTCCGCCTGGTTCGCCATCGGCTGGCGCGCCGCGGCAGTCATCGGCCTCATCGCCTTCATAATATTGTTTCATTGGTTCGAGCGCGACGGCCTCCGGGATCAGCTAGACGGCCACATCAGCTTCCTCGACGCTATCTATTTCACGGTGATAAGCGCGACGACGACCGGCTACGGAGATATCGTCCCCGTTTCAGACAGCGCAAGAATGTTTGACGCACTTGTCGTCACGCCGGTCCGGATCTTCCTGCTGCTGATCTTCGTCGGCTCGGCCTATTTGCTCGTCGCCCGCAACACTTGGGAGAAGTTTCTGATGAGGCGTATCCAGCGCGGCCTCGAGGGCCATACGATCATCGCAGGATTCGGAATCAAGAACCGGCGGGCGCTCGAGGAGTTGATCAAGCTCGGTACCGATCCCTCAAACATCGTCGTGATCGATTGCAATGAGGATCAGCTCAACATCGCCAAGGAAATGGGCTGTACCGTGGTGCGAGCCGACGCAACCCGTGATGGCACGCTGAGAGCGGTTCATGTTGAGCGGGCGCGCCTGATGCTGATCTCCGCCGGCCGCGACGACACCTCGATTTTGATCTGCCTGACCGCACGCCACCTTGCGCCGAACCTACGAATCAGCATCGCAGTCAATGAGCAGGACAATGAGGTTCCGGCGCGGCGGGCGGGTGCGGACATCATCGTCAACCCGCTCGATTTTGCCGGTCTACTCCTCGCCACGTCGCACGGCGGCCAGCACATCGCCGCCTATCTCACCGACCTCGCCTCGATTGGCGGCAAGGTCCAATTGATCGAAAGGGAGGTACACGAGGATGAGATAGGGAGGCCGCTGCGTGACGTAACGGGCGCTGTTGGGTTGCGGCTGATCCGGAATGGAATCGCCTATGGCTTCTGGCGCGCGCAGGCCGAGAAGCTGGAGCCGGGCGACACAATCATGGAAATTAGGCCGAATGTTTGATTAGGGACAAAGAGACTGGCCTTGGCGTTCTTCTTCCAATGTCAGGAATGGGTCGGAGGCGGACATTCGGCGGAATGTCTGAAGCGGGTCAGAAACGGCCATCCGGCTGAACGTCCGCTATGGGTCATTAGCGGACTTCTTCCCCGCCTTCTGGGTCGATTAGGGATCGAGGGGCGCTTCCGCTCCTCCGGACAGGTTGCTCGGAGTCCTTGGGCTGACAGGCGCAGGCTTCAGGCTTGGTCCAGGGTCGCCGGGTCTCCCGGGACCGCCGCGCGGCGGCTTCGGGCGTGGTCCGGGTTCGGCGGGCCGCCCG
>JALYGI010000405.1 GCA_030777185.1 Pseudomonadota bacterium | reverse complement strand
CCTTGAGATAGGCCGCCCAGGCGCTGTCGGTGACCTCGTTCGACAGGATCTTGGTGACATCGATTGCAGTCGAGTTGAGCGACTCGATGAGCAGTGCCACGCGCCGCGAGAAATTCTCGCTTTCCTTCGCGTCGCGATCCCGCCGGGCTTCGTCGATGCGAGCCTCGACCGCGGCCGCGCTCTCGCCGATCTTGAGCATCTGCCGGGTGAGCCGCTCGGATGCTGCCTGCGCAGCCCCGACCGCACGCTCGGCCACGCGCCCAAGCTCTCCGATCTGCTGCTCGATCGGCGACGTGATCGCGCCGCTCACGGCTTCGCGGCTTGCATCCGCCAGCGCCGCAACGCTCTGCGGGATGACGGACGCTATCGCCTCGCGCGCATGCGTCGCTGCCTGGTTGGAGGCCTCGCGCACCCGTACAAGGGCATCGATCAGCTCCGGAGCCGTCTCGGTAACGATCTTTCCGGCTGCGCCTTCGGCTTCCGTGGCAGCCGTTCCAAGCCCCTGCAGCTCGGCCTGCGCGACGCCCACGCCCTCACTAATCCTCGCCAGCAATGCATCGAGCTGCTCCTGCTGCCGGGCAAGGCTCTGCTCGGCTTCGGCGATCCGCTCCGCGGCTGCCGCCGCTGAGGCATGCGCGGCCTCCACCTGGGGAAGAAGCTCCGATGCTGACGCGCGGGTGCGCTCGGCCTGCTCCTCAACCCGCGTCAGCGCAGCCGGGGCGCGCTCCTCGAGTTCGGAGCTGATCGCGGCAAGCGAGGCGCCGATCTCCCGAGCGCGTGCCGCGATCTCATCGGCCCGACCTCGGCCGCCGTCGAGAGATTCAGCGAGTTCTGAGACGGAGGCACGAACCGCCTCGATTCCCGAATTGAGCTCGGCCGTGCTGCTGCTCCCGCTCTCGCGAAGTGACGCGAGGCGCGTTTCGACATCTGCCAGTTGGCCGGCGAGCTCGGCCGTGAGGGCGGCGAATGCCTGCTGATGCCGCGCAACTTTGCTCTCGGTATCGACCAGCGTGGCGGCGGCGCTGGTCGCAGACGCTTCCATTGCCGCCACGCGCGGCTCGATCGAGAGCATGGCCTGGCGCGTCCGCTCCGCCTGCTCCTCCACGCGAACGAGCGCGGCCGGTACCGTCTCGCTGAGCCGGCTGTCTATCGCGGCCAGAGCGGCGTCGATCTCGCGTGCCCTGGCGCCGATCTCGGCTGCTCGCTCCTGGCCGCCGTCGAGCGATCCGGCGAGTTCCGAGACGGAGGTGCGCACCGCATTGATCGCCGCATCGAGCTCGGACGTCGCGCTGCTTCCGGTTTGCCGAAGCGCAGCGAACCGGTCTTCGATCTCGGTGAGACGCTGCGTCATCTGCGTGGCGAGAGCTGTGGCCGAAGCTTCGAATTCCTGCTGATGCCGCACGATGCTGGCTTCGGTTTCGGCGAGCTTGGCCGCGGCGGAAGTGGCGGACGCTTCGATGGCGGCAACCTGGGGGCCGATCGAGGAGGTTGCGCTCCGCGTGCGCTCGGCCTGTTCCTCGACCCGGACAAGTGCAGCGGGCACTTCTCCGCTGAGCTGCTCGGTGACGCCAGTCAGCGCCTGTGCCATTTCGTGGGCCCGATCGATAAGATCCTTGGCGCGATCGTGGCCGCTGCTGAGTTCTCGGAACAGCTCCTGGGCGACGACGCGCACGGTTCCAAAGGAGTTGTTGAGCAGCTCGCCGCCCGCCGCCCCCGACTCGCGGAGCTCGCGGAAACGCCGGTCGAGCTCGGCGAGACCGGTCGACAGCTCGTTCAGCAGGGTGTGACTCGCGGCGTCCTGGGCAGCAAGGTGGCCGGCAAGGCTCTCGACCTTGGTGCCGATCGTCTCCAGGCGCTGCGAAAGGTTGCGCGCGGCCTCTTCTCCGGCATGGCGGAAGGCCGCTCCGTTCTGCTCGATCGAGGCGAGTACCGCCGATCCTTGCGCATCGATGCTGGAACGGGTGCTGTCGAGCGCTTCGGCTGCCCGGGCCATGGTCTCGTCAACGGCGGCCGTCATACTGGCGGCCGCTTCGTCCATCCGCGCCGCCGCGGCCACCGTCGTGCTCTCGACGCGGGCGAGATGCGCCCCGAGGCGCTGCGCCGCGCCGCCGACCTGTTCGTCCGCCTCGCGACCGCGCGCCGCCAGCGCCGAAAGCTGCGCTTCAAGCGCGCCCGCTTGCTCGTGCGCCGATAACCCAGCCTCCTTCATCGCCTGCGCGACGGCGCGCGCCTGCTCTTCGGCGCGCGGCAAGTCGGTGAGGAGCACGCCGATATCGACCCGTGCCGCTTCCGCCGCTGATTCGAGCGCGGCGGACTTCTTGTCGAGGTTGCCGCTTTCCTTGGACAGATAATGAGCCACGCGGCCCAGCCGATCGGAGGCCTCGTCACCCAGCGACATGAGCTTCGCCGCCTCGCTCCGAAGCTTCGAGTGATTCTCTTCCAGTCTCGCCGCGACGATCGTCAGCACGCTTTCCAAGGCGGTGCTTTCCGTGCGCATCGCCGAAATAGCGCGCGTGAAGCGCTCCGTCTCGCGGCGGGGGGTCTGGCCGAGCAGCAGCCACGCCACGGCCATCAGGATCAAAGGCGGGCTGATGAAGGTCAGCCATTGCAGCATGTTGGGCAGCGTCAGCGCCGGCGATCCGCGAACGATCGACCAGATCGCCGCGGCCGTCCACGCGATCGCGAGCAGGAGCAGCACGAAGCTGAGGATCCTCGGCCTTGCGGGCCGGTCTTCCAGCTCCTCGCCGGGAGACCAGGCTTCGCCCTCCTGTTGATCCGATGATGCAGGAAAGCCCAGCCATTCATGCTGCGCCGTCTCGATGGTGCCGTCCTCCGGCTGCGCGTTCGCGCGCTGTGCCCCCGTGCTCATAGCCGATGTTTACCACTTTTCGTCGCCGGCGAAAGAGATGTTGGCGGCGAAACGAGACGTTAACGGGCATGAGCGTAGGAACGGCCATGGCTTATGATCCTGGTGCTCTCGACGCTTCTCTGGCCGCCGCTGTCGGCGCCGATCCCCTCCTGCTGAAGGAGCTTCGCGAAGCTTTTGTCGAGGGCGCCGCCAGGCATGCGGATCTGATGAGCCGCGCCCGCTGCGATGCCAATTGGCGTCATTCCGCCTCGCGCCTCAAGAGCCTTGCCGGCAGCTTCGGCGCCGTGGGCATGATGGAGCTCGCCGATGAAGCGCTGAGCGGCGCCCCTGGCGACCCGGTCGTCCTCAGGAAGCTTCAGGCGGCGCTCGACGATTTCGCCAGCGATTGAGGCGAACGGCTTTGCAAGCCGGCTGACAGCCGCCTATCCCTCTCGTCTAGAGCCTTTCCCGACAAGGGATCCTTGTCGGATCAGAAAGGCTCCAGATCAATGTCTTGAGAGGGAGATTTCTGAGAACGTGTCACTGGCCGCGCTGATCGCAGCCTATCATGAAGCCGATGAGCCCCAGGGCGCGCTCCGCGCGACCCTTCCGCTCGCCGGCCGCACCGTTGTCGAGCGGCAGGCCAGGTTAGCCGCCTCCTGCGGCGCGGATCCGATCATCATATTGGTCGAGCGCATTCCCCCTGCGCTGCTCGCCGCGATCGACCGTGTTCGCGCCGAGGGCATCAGCGTCGCTGTCGCCAGGAGCGCGGCGGAAGCGGCGGAGGCGGTCGATCCCGGCGACCGTCTCCTTCTCATGGCTGACGGCCTGGTCGCCGACGAAAGCCACATTGCCCGTCTGACCGGCGCTGGCGGACCGGCGCTGCTTACGCTTCCCGACCAGGGCGAGGACGATCGTTACGAGCGGATCGACGCTGAATCGCTCTGGGCCGGCCTTGCTCTTGTCGAAGGCTCGATGCTCGGGCGAACCGCCGTGATGCTGGGGGAATGGGACCTGCAATCAACGCTTTTGCGCCAGGCTGTCCAGAGCGGCGCGCGCCAACTCGCCTTGCGCGGCGAGGCCGCCGA
>JALYGI010000404.1 GCA_030777185.1 Pseudomonadota bacterium | reverse complement strand
TGTACGGCCTGCTCGGCCCGAACGGCGCCGGCAAGTCGACCTTGATGCGCACCGTCGCGACGCTCCAGACCCCGACCGAGGGCAGCATCCGGTTCGGCGATATCGACGTGATCGCCGAGCCCGAGCGGCTGCGGCGCACGCTCGGCTACCTCCCCCAGGATTTCGGCGTTTATCCCCGCGTCTCGGCCTACGACATGCTGGACCATATGGCGGTGCTGAAAGGCATCGCATCGGCCAGCGACCGCAAGCAAACGGTCGAGACCCTGCTCCAGCAGGTCAATCTCTGGAACGTCCGCAAAAAGGCGCTGGCCGGCTTTTCGGGCGGCATGCGGCAGCGCTTCGGCATCGCCCAGGCGCTGATCGGCAATCCCGAGCTCATCATCGTCGACGAGCCCACCGCTGGCCTCGATCCCGAGGAGCGGAACCGTTTCCTCAACCTCCTCGCGGAGATCGGTGAGAATGTGGTGGTCATCCTTTCCACCCATATCGTTGAGGATGTCTCCGATCTTTGCCCACGCATGGCAGTGCTCGCGGAGGGCCGCATCCAGCTCGAGGGCGCGCCGCTGGAGCTCATCCAATCCACCAGGGGCCGGATCTGGATGAAGGTGATCGAACGGGCCGAGCTCGACAGCTACCGGGAGCGCTACGAGGTGATCTCGACTCGCTTGTTCTCCGGCCGGACGGTGGTGCACGTCCTTTCGGATAGTGACCCGGGTAACGGCTTCACCCAAGTCGAGGGCGGCCTGGAGGACGTCTATTTCTCGACCCTGGCGCAATCGCGCCGCGCGGCTTGAGGAACCGCTCCATGCTCGCGAAGATCGCCGCCTTCGAGTTCCGCTACCAGATCAAGAACCCCGTCTTCTGGGTGACCGCGGGACTGTTCTTCCTCTTCTCCTACGGCTTCCTGGCCAGCGATCGGATCCAGATCGGGGTCGGAGGCAATGTTCGCGAGAACAGTCCCTTCACGATCCTCCAAACCTATTCGATCTTCTCGCTCTTCTTCATGTTCGTCACGACGGCCTTCGTCGCGAACGTCATCGTCCGCGACGACGATACCGGCTACGGCCCGATCATCCGCTCCACGCGGATCACCAAGTTCGATTACCTTATCGGCCGCTTCCTCGGTGCCTTCGCTATTTCCGTGCTTGCCTTCACCGCCATCCCGCTCGGGATTTTTGTCGGCTCGCTGATGCCTTGGCTCGATCCCGAGACGCTCGGGCCCAATCGCCTGCACTATTATGTCTACCCGCTCTTGGTGGTCGCGATCCCGAACCTGCTGATCACGGCCGCGATCTTTTTCTCGCTGGCGACGATCACGCGCTCGATGATGGCCACCTATCTCGGCGTCGTTATTTTCCTCGTCGTCTATTTCGTCACCATCGTGATGGTGCGGGACCGGCCTGAACTCGAAAGCACGGTCGCCCTCATCGAGCCGTTCGGCGTCCGCGCGGTGTCAACCTTCACCCGCTACTGGACGGCCGCCGAGCGGAACACGCTGCTGCCGCCCTTGGAGGGCGTACTGCTTTACAATCGGCTGCTCTGGATTGCCCTTTCGGCCGGTTTCCTGGCGCTCGCCCATTTCAGCTACCGCTTCGCGACGGCCGGCATTTCCAAGAAGAAGCTTCGCCGCCAGTCCCAGCAGGGCCGGCCCGCTGGAATGCAAGTCGCCTCGGCGCCTCCCCCCAAGCCCCTGCCGAATCCGGCCGAGGGCGGCCGGGCCGCGCGCGCCCAGCTCTGGCAGCGCGCCAGCTTCGAGATGATGCAGGTCTTCAAAAGCCCTGCTTTCATCGTTTTGATCTTCATCGGTCTTGCCAACACCATACCGTCGCTCTGGATCGGCGGCGAGCTGTTCGGGACTGCGAACATCCCGGTGACGCGGACGATGATCCAGATCCTGGAAGGTGCATTCACGATCGTGCCCCTGATCATCGCCATTTATTATGCAGGCGAGCTCGTCTGGCGCGAGCGCGACCGCAAGATGCACGAGATCATCGACGCGACGCCGCTCCCCAATTGGGCCTATATCATCCCCAAGACCGCTGCCGTCGCTCTGGTCCTCCTGGCGACCCTGGTGGTGAGCGTCGTCGCGGCGATCCTAGTCCAGCTCGCCAAGGGCTATACCAACCTGGAGCTCGACAAATATCTCCTCTGGTACCTCGTGCCGCAGGGTTTCGACATGGTGCTGCTCGCCGTGCTCGCGGTGTTCGTCCAGGCGATGAGCCCGAACAAATATGTCGGTTGGGGCATCATGGTCATCTACCTGGTCTCGCAAATGATCATGAGTTCGCTCGGCCTCGAGCACAATCTCTACAATTACGGCGGGAGCCCCGATGTGCCGCTCAGCGACATCAACGGCACGCGCGAGTTCATGACCGGCACCTGGACGTTTCGCATCTATTGGGCCGCCTTCGCGATCATGCTGCTGGTGGCGGCGCACCTTCTCTGGCGGCGTGGCACGGAAACGCGCCTGAAGCCGCGGCTTGCCCGCGCTCCCCGGCGCCTGCGGGGCGCGCCCGGGCTCGTCGCGGGCCTCGCCCTGACGATCTTTCTCGGAACCGGCGCCTACGCCTTCTACAACACCAATATTCGCAATGAATATCGCACGAGCAAGGACGAAGAGCGGCTCAAGGCGGAATATGAAAAGAAGTTCCTCCGCTACGAACGACTGTCGCAACCTGCGGTCAGCAGGGTCAGACTCAACATCGAGCTATTCCCAAGCGAGGGCCGCGCCGTCACGCGCGGGGCCTATCGCCTGACCAACCTCACTGGCCAGCCGATCCGGGACGTCCATGTGCGCCTCGGCGATACCGAGCTGGAGCTTCGCAACCTCACCTTTCCGGGAACGGCGCTCGTCTTCCACGACGAGGAATATGGCTACCGGATCTATCGTCTGGCGCAGCCGATGGCGCCGGGGGAAACGCGGGAGCTCAGCTTCGAGACGCTTCGGGCGCGTCGCGGCTTTACCAACGATCAGCCGGAGAGGAAGCTTGTCCGGAACGGCACCTTCCTCAACAATCTGGACCTCGCCCCCGTTATCGGCATGGGTCGCACGGGCCTGCTGAGGGAGCGCACCGTCCGTCGCAAATACGGCCTGCCGGCGGACCTGCGGCCGGCGAAGCTCGAAGACATTTCGGGAACCAAGCGGAGCTTTTTCGGCGTGGACTGGACGACCGCCGACATAACGCTGACCACCTCAGCCGACCAGACGCCGATCGCGCCGGGCAAGAAGATCATGGATGTGACCCGCGAGGGACGCCGAACGGCTCGCTTTGTGTCGGACGCACCGATCCTCAACTTCTTCTCGGTGCAGTCCGCGCGCTACGCAAAGAAAAGCCGCCGGCATGCGGGCGTGGATCTTTCCGTCTACTATCATCCCGACCACCATTGGAATGTGGACCGGATGCTGACGGCGCTGCAGACCTCGCTCGATTATTACCAGCCTGCTTTCGGTCCCTATCAGTTCGATCAGGCGCGGATCATCGAATTCCCGGCCTATGAAACCTTTGCCCAAGCCTTTGCGAACACCATGCCTTATTCGGAATCGATCGGCTTCATCGCCGACACGTCCGATCCGAATGAGATCGATTATGTAACCTACGTCACCGCGCACGAGCTCGGGCATCAATGGTGGGCGCACCAGGTGATCGGGGCGGACATGCAGGGCAGCACGATGCTTTCGGAGACGCTTGCCCAATATTCCGCGCTGATGGTGATGAAGAAGCTCTACGGCGAGGACAAGATTCGCCGCTTCCTCAAATATGAGCTTGATCAGTATCTCCGAAGCCGTGGCGGCGAGGCTGTCGAGGAGCTTCCGCTCGGCCGGGTCGAGAACCAGGCATATATCCATTATCGCAAGGGCTCGGTTGCCATGTACCTCCTTCAGGAGCGGCTAGGCGAGGAGGCAGTGAATCGCGCGCTTCGATCGCTGGTTCAGCGTTTCCGGTTCAGGGGCGCCCCCTATCCGCGCTCCGTGGACCTCATCAAGGCGCTCCGGGCCGAAGCGAAAACACCGGAGCAGCAGGCGCTGATCACGGATCTGTTTGAGCGGATCACGCTCTACGACCTCAAGGTCTCGCAGCCCAAGGCCGTGAAGCGTGCCGACGGTATGTGGGACGTCGCAGTACCCGTCGAGGCGAAGAAGCTCTACGCCAACGGCCAGGGTGAGGAGACGGAGGCTCGTCTCGCGGAAGCGATCGAGGTCGGGCTCTTCACTGCCGAGCCGGGTCGCGGCGCGTTCGACGCGAAGAACGTGATCCTGATGCAGCGACAGCCGATCCGCTCCGGAAAGCAGGTGCTGAAGTTCGTCGCAAACAAGAAGCCGACCCACGCCGGCGTCGACCCGTATAACTTCTATGTCGACCGCAATTCCGCCGATAATGTCGTGCCGGTCACCTGAATCGTTCCAAGCTCAGCCTGTGACTTAAGCTGCCGTCACCGTCTGCTCGATCGTGCCGAAAATCGCGTGATTGTGATCGTCGTCCATCGAGATGCGGACGATGTCCCCATGGGCGAGGAAGCCGGTCGAGGGCTTGCCCTCGACGATCGTCTCCACCGTTCTCACTTCAGCGATGCAGCTATAGCCGAGACCGCCTTGCGCGATCGGCTTGCCGGGACCGCCATCGGCGCCTCTGTTGGAGACGGTGCCGGAGCCGATGATCGATCCGGCAGCAAGGTTCCTGGTTTTCGCCACGTGGGCGATCAGCGTGCCGAAGTCGAAGGTCATGTCGACACCGGCATCGGCGCGTCCGAACGGCTGGCCGTTCAGATCGACTTTCAGCGGGCCGTGGAGCTTTCCGTCCCGCCAGCGATCTCCGAGTTCGTCCGGCGTCACGAGCACCGGTGACAGCGCCGAAGCGGGCTTCGATTGCAGGAATCCGAAGCCCTTGGCGAGTTCGGCGGGGATGAGATTGCGAAGCGACACGTCGTTGACCAGCCCGACCAGGAGGATGTGCTGGAGCGCCTGCTCGCGCATCACGCCGCGCGGCACGTCTCCCGTGACGACGACCACCTCGGCCTCGAAGTCACAGCCCCAGCTCTCATCCGCGAGCGGAATGGGATCGCGGGGCGCCAGCATTTCGTCCGACGCGCCCTGGTACATGAGCGGATCGGTCCAGAAGCTTTCGGGCATTTCCGCTCCCCTCGCCTGCCGGACGAGCTGGACATGGTTCACATAAGCCGAGCCGTCCGCCCATTGATAAGCGCGTGGCAACGGCGCCGCGGCCTGTCGTTCGTGAAAGCGCATCATGGGAATGGCTTCGTGTGCCAGATCAGTCGCCAAGAGCTGGAGCTGAGGCGCGACATAGGCCCAATTGTCGAGAGCGGCCTGAAGCGTAGGCGCAATGTGGGTGGCGTCGGCGCACCAGGCGAGATCACGGCTTACCACAACCAGCCGGCCGTCACGGCCTGATTTCAGGGAACCTAGCTTCATCATATCTCCTCAAGTCAGCGGGTCTCTGGCATTCCGGCACCAGCTTGGCTAGGGCTCCCCCACATCCAATTTGAGAGACCCAGGGACCATCCATGCGGAAGATCGATCATTTCATCGGCGGCGCCTCCTATGCGTCCGGCGAGCGGCAGGGAGACGTGTTCGACCCGAACAATGGCGGCGTGCAGGCGCGGGTCGGCCTAGGCACCGCCGCCGATCTTGCCCGAGCGATGGACAACGCCCGCGCGGCGCACCCTGCCTGGGCCGCGACCAATCCGCAGCGCCGCGCCCGCGTGATGTTCAAGTTCAAGGAGCTGGTCGAGGCGAATATGGAGTCCCTCGCCCATCTCCTGTCCTCCGAGCACGGCAAGGTGATCGCCGACGCCAAGGGCGACGTGCAGCGCGGCCTCGAGGTGATCGAGTTCGCCTGCGGCATCCCGCATGCGCTGAAGGGGGAATATACTCAAGGCGCCGGTCCCGGAATCGACGTTTATTCGATGCGCCAGCCGCTCGGCATCGTCGCTGGCATCACCCCGTTCAACTTCCCGGCAATGATCCCGATGTGGATGTTCGGCGTCGCGATCGCCTGCGGCAACGCCTTCATCCTGAAGCCATCGGAGCGAGACCCGTCGGTGCCGGTGCGCCTGGCTGAACTGATGCAGGAGGCCGGGCTTCCCGACGGCATCCTCCAGGTCGTTCACGGCGACAAGGAGATGGTTGATGCCATCCTGGACGAGGAGGACATCAAGGCGGTGA
>JALYGI010000403.1 GCA_030777185.1 Pseudomonadota bacterium | reverse complement strand
AATATGGGCTTTATCGGCGCTATCGTTGCGGTGGCGACGATCGGTGGGTTCCTGTTCCGATATGACAGTGGAGCGGTGAACGGCACCCAGGAGGGTCTGAAGCGGGCGTTCTCGCTTGGCGAGGAAGGCCTCGGCTTCACGGTCGGCTCGCTGCTCATCGGCTGCTTCATCGGCGCCTTCAGCGCCGGCCGGCTCGCAGACCTCATGGGTCGGCGCAACGTCATGATGCTGGCCGCGGTCCTGTTCCTGGTTGGTGCACTCGTCCAGGGCTTCGCCGAAACGCAGAGCGTCTTCGTTTTCGCGCGCGTGCTCGGCGGCATGGCAGTGGGCGCGGCCAGCGTGCTGTCCCCCGCTTATATATCGGAAGTCGCACCGGCCAGCATCCGCGGGCGGCTGACCACGATCCAGCAGATCATGATCATCACCGGCCTGACCGCGGCATTCGTGGTGAACTATTTCCTCGCCGCGTCGGCCGGCGAATCCACTGCTCGTTATTGGGGCGGCCTGGAGGCCTGGCGCTGGATGTACCTGATGCAGGCCCTGCCCGCCGCGATCTTCCTAGTGGCCCTGCTTTTCATCCCGGAGAGCCCCCGATACCTCGTCTCCAAGGGACGTGATGAGAAAGCGCGCGGCGTTCTCACCAGTTTGTTCGGTTCCGAAGTCGCCGGCGCGAAGCTGGAGGAGATCCGCGCCAGCTTCAGCAAGGACCACCGCCCGCGGCTGAGCGACCTCAAGCGCCCCGGCGGCGGCATTCGCCCGATCGTCTGGGCCGGTATTCTGCTTGCAGTGTTCCAGCAGCTCGTCGGCATCAACGTCATCTTCTATTATGGCGCTACGCTTTGGCAGCTTGCCGGCTTCACGGAGGACCAGTCGCTCCAGATCAATATCGTTTCGGGAGCTCTTTCGATCGCGGCCTGTTTCGTCACGATCGCCGTGATCGACAAGATCGGGCGCAAGCCGCTGCTGCTGGTCGGCTCGGCCGGGATGTCAGTGACCCTGTTCGCGATGGTCTATGCCTTTGCGAACGGCACGCTCGATGTGAACGGGAACCTTCAACTCGCGGCGGGCCTCGGCACGCTCGCGCTGATCGCGGCCAACCTTTACGTGATCTTCTTCAATGTCAGCTGGGGCCCGGTGATGTGGGTGATGCTCGGCGAAATGTTCCCGAACCAGATCCGCGGTTCTGCTCTCGCCGTGGCGGGCTTTGCCCAATGGTTCGCGAACTATCTCATCGCGCAAAGCTTTCCTGTTATGGCGCGCGAGCTCGGCCTTGCGACCAGCTATACCTTCTATGCCGTCTGCGCCGTGATCAGCTTCTTCCTGGTCCAGAAGTTCATCCACGAAACCAAGGGCAAGGAATTGGAGGAAATGGTCGGCTGACCATGAACAGCCGAGGCTAAGAGGGGGCGCGGGAAACCGCGCCCCTTTTGTTTATCCGCGCAAGCCCCGCGAGACCTCGATCCCCGGCACGCCCGGCGTCGCCACCCTGAAGGCGAACAGATTGCCGGCCTCCGGCTGCCTCGCGAGCGCGTCGCGGCTCAGCCCTTGACGCGCGGTGGTGGCGAAGGCGGTGCGCCGATCGGCTCCGCCCAGCGCGACCTTGGTGACGTTGGCCACCGGAAATTCGACCGTCTGCAGGAGCTCGCCAGCCGGCGAGTAGCGGCGCGCGGCCCAGCCGCCGTACAGGCCGATCCAAAGGCAGCCTTCTGCGTCGACGCTCGGGCCGTCCGGGTAGCCGTCCTGCTCTCCGATGGTGCAGAAGATACGGCGATCGCCGAGCCTTCCCTCTTCGTCAACCTTCGCCGCATAGATCGTCTTGCCGAGCGTATCCGCATGATAGAGCGTGCGGCCGTCCGGGCTCACCGCCGGCCCGTTGGTGATGCAGCATTCGCCGCCTTCCCGCTCGATCCGGCCATTATCGGCGAGGCGGTAGATCGCCCCAGTCGCCGCCTTCTCCTCGTTATCCATCGTGCCGAACCAAAGCCGACCGGAAGGATCCACCGTCGCATCGTTGAGGCGGTTGGCCGGCAGGTCCGGCTCTACCTCCGCGATCAGGCGGAAACCGCCTGTTTCGGGTTCGAAATGATAAAGCCCGCTCTGCAGCCCCGCGACGAACCCACCGCCCGCGGCTGGAAGCGCGAAACCGACGAATTCGGGCGCATCCCAGCTGGTTCGTTCCTCTGTGGCCGGATCCAGGCGATGGATTTTCCGCTTCTTGATGTCGGTGAACCACAGGGCCTGATCCCGCTCCACCCAGATCGGGCCTTCGCCCAGTTCCGCCCCCAGCTCCCAGACGCTGAGCGGAACCGAAGGATCGCTCACCGCCACCCTGCGTCGACGAAATATTCGTGTCCGGTGATGAGGCGAGCATCGTCCGAGGCGAGGAACATGACCAGGGCGGCGACGTCGTCTGGAATCAGCCTTCCCTTGAGACACTGGGCGGCCACGATCTCCGCCTCGCCTTCCGGCGTGTACCATTTGAGCTGCCGCGGCGTCCGCACATTGCCGGGGACGACACAGGTCACTCGAATGTTGTCGGGGCCGAGTTCCCGCGCCAGCGAGCGGGTAAGGCCTTCGATCGCCGCCTTGGCGGTTTGGTAGAGGACAAGCTCCGGAAGCCCGAGATGCCAGGAAATCGAACCCATGTTGATGATCGCTCCGCCGCCGTTTGAGCGCATCCCGGGGATCACGGATTGAGCACAGAAGAATTTGTGCTTCAGGTTCACGTTCAGGCGATTGTCCCAATAATCCTCGGTAACGCTTTCGATCGTGTGGCGATCATCGCTGGCCGCGTTGTTCACCAGGATGTCGAAAGGGCCTCCCTCCTCGATCAGCCGGGCAATGGTGGATTGGGTGCTCTTCGTGTCGAACAGGTCGACGCGCTCAAAGCGAGGGGCTTGTCCCCGCCCCGCCAAAGCATCGCAAAGCGCGCGCGACTCTTCCTCCGCGACATCGAAAAAGGCGACGTCAGCCCCCTGGCGGGCGAAGCCCGCGACGAGTCCGGCGCCGATGCCGGAGCCGCCGCCCGTGATCAGCACGCGCTTCCCCTGAAGGCTGGGATAGATCGCCCGGCTTTCCGCTATCTCGGCCAATCGATCAGCCTGCCACATAGACGGTCTTGATCTGCGTGTAGAACTCCACGGCGGCGAACCCCTGTTCGCGCGCGCCGTAGCTGGATTTCCGCGTTCCGCCGAACGGCACATGATAATCGACGCCGGCGGTGGGAAGGTTGATCATGACCATCCCGGCCCTGACGTTGCGTCGGAAATGACGCACGTGGTGGAGCGAGTTGGTGACGATGCCCGCCGAAAGCCCGAACTGGCCGCGGTTCGCAATCTCCAGCGCCTCCTCATAATCCTTCACACGCACCGTGCTGACGACGGGGCCGAACACTTCGTCACAATTGATCCGCATCGTCGGCGAGGTGTCGGCGATCACGGCCGGCGACATGAAATAACCCGGGCTGCCGAGTTCGAGCCGCTCGCCTCCTGTGACAAGACGGCCGCCTTCATCCCTGGCGATTCCGACATAGCGAAGATTCTGCTCCAGCTGCTGCTCACTGACCGCGGGGCCGATCTGCGTCGAAGGATCGAGCGCGTCGCCCACCTTGAGCGCCTTCGCGCGCTCCGCCAGCATCTCGACGAACCGGTCGTGGATGCCCTCGGT
>JALYGI010000402.1 GCA_030777185.1 Pseudomonadota bacterium | reverse complement strand
GCGTCCTCCGCCGGCGCCTCGCAGCGCGCGAGCGCCTCGACCAGCGGCGACTGCGGCGCCCTCTCCTTCGCCTCGGCCGCCGCCGCTCCGGCAACCGCCAGGCAGGCAGCCGCGATCAATTTGAACGACATTTCCGGCTCCCATGAGTCTCGTGATTGGCACCGAAAATGGCACGGCTGGCGCCTGAATCATATGTGTTCGAGTTGCAACACCCCCTTCAATTCGTGGGACAGCGGAGGCGCGGCGATTGCGCGGCGCGGGGGGATGTTCCTACACAGAGGCGCTTGAAACCGGAAAACCGGCGACTGATTGCAGACGGATGGCGCGACCGCGCCAGATCAAGGGGACCCAAATGTCTAAGAGAATTTTCAAGGATACGCTGCTGGCATCGACCGTGATTGCCGGCATGACCGTGTTTTCGACACCCGCTTTTGCGCAGCAGTCGGCGGCGCAGCCGGTCGAAGCGCAACCGGATCTTGCGGAGGAGGCTCCGGGTGCGGACGCGGGCGATATCGTCGTCACCGGTTCGCGCATCTCGCGTCCGAACCTGGAGCAGTCGAGCCCCGTCTCGGTCATTGACGCTCAGGAAATCTCGCTCACGCAGCCGACATCCGCCGAAGAATTCCTGCGCGACCTTCCGGGCAGCGTGCCTGGCACCAATCCGACCGTGAACAATGGTGCCAACGGCTCGGCCACGCTGAACCTGCGCGGGCTTGGCACCAATCGCAATCTGATCCTGCTTAACGAGCGCCGGATCGTCCCGGCAACCCTCGGCGGGGTCGTTGACCTCAACATCATTCCGGTCGCGCTTCTCGAACGGACGGATGTCTTCACTGGCGGCGCCTCGAGCGCGTACGGCGCGGACGCGGTTGCGGGCGTTGTGAACTTCATCACCCGTCGCAACTTCGCCGGCTTCGATATCAACGCCAATTACGGCATCACGGAGCGAGGCGACGGCGCCAACCGGCGGCTCGACCTCACCACGGGCGCGAACTTCGACGACGGCCGCGGCAACGCCGTCTTCAGCGTCAGCTACACGAAGACAGATCCGGTGCTCCAGGGCAATCGTGCGATCGGCACGGTGAGCCGTGCCTCGACCTGCACCACCGCCCAGGTTAGGGCCGGACAGTGCGACACGCTGCAGGTCGGTGTCGAGCAGGGCTCGTCGGCCGCGGCTCCGGCTAGCATCTTCTTCCCCTTCGTGGGGCGGATCAATGAATCGGGAACTGCCTTCGAACGCGGTGTCCTGAACAACTTCAACTTCAACCCGCTGAACGTCTTCCAGACCCCGTTGGACCGCTACAGCATATTCGGTCAGGCGCGGTACGAGGTCAGCGAAGCCATTGAAGTTTATACCGAAGGTTTCTTTACCCGCAGCCAGGTTCTTCAGCAGATCGCACCGGGCTCCAATTTCTTCAGTTCGTTTCGGCTTCCGCTGAACAACCAATTCCTGACGCCGACAATGCGTCAGCAGCTGTGCGAAGGCGCGATCGCGGCAAGGAACCTGCCCGCCGGCACGAACTGCGCTGCGGCCATTGCTGCGGGCACTGAGATCACCGCACTCATCCCGCGCCGCTTCGTTGAGGCGGGGCCGCGCCTGACTCAGTTCAACACCAACACCTTCCAAGTGGTGGCCGGCCTTCGCGGTGCGCTGACGGAAGCACTCAACTGGAATATCAGCGCTCAATATGGTGAGTCGCAGCGCATCAACCAGTCGCAAAATCAGGGTCTTGCATCCCGATTCCAACAGTCGATCCGTAATTGCCCGGCTGGGTCGGATCCCGGTTGCGTCCCAATCAACATCTTTGGCCCCCAGGGAAGTCTCCAGCGGGAGGCCTTTGATTTCATAAACGTCACCACGAACACGTTTCAGAATACCGAGCTTGGTGCTGCGCAGGCGGTGATCGAAGGGGATCTAGGCATTGTCAGCCCGCTGGCCAATGAAGGGATTGGTATCGCAGTCGGCGCCGAATACCGCCGTGTCGCTGGCTCGCAGCGTGGCGATCTTCCGTCGTCTACACCTGGCGCCGTGCTCGGTGCTGGCGGCGCCTTCACAGCGGTCGAGGGTGAGTTCGACGTAAAGGAGGCTTTCGCCGAAGTCGTGATCCCACTGATCGAGGACCGCCCCTTTTTCCACAATTTGACCGTTGAAGCCGGCGCGCGCTACTCAGATTATTCGACCTCGGGCGGGAGCACGACGTATAAGGTGGGCGGCAGCTATAGCCCGATCCGGGACATCAAGTTCCGCGGCGTCTACTCGCGAGCCGTCCGTGCTCCAAACCTTACCGAGTTGTTCTCGCCGCAGAATACCGTGCTCAACAACCTGGCGGTTGATCCGTGCCAGGGCAGTCTCGACGCCGTTCGCGCGCGTGGCCCCAACAATGAAGCGCTCTGCAGGGCGCAGTTGGCAGCTGTCGGCCTTCCGGCCACGCAGCTGGGAAATGTGCCTGCGCCGATCGCCGGCCAGATCAACGTGACCGTTGGCGGCAACCCCAATCTCGATCCTGAAGTGGCGACCACTCTCACGGCAGGCGTGGTGTTCCAGCCGCAGAGCATTGTTCCGGGGCTCGCCGTGACGTTCGACTGGTATCGGATCAAAGTTCGCGACGCCATCTCGTCGCCGACAGTGTCTGATATTCTGAACGGCTGCTTCGGCCAAAGTAATCCGCAGGACCCGCGATGCCAGTCGATCCGGCGCTCCCCGCTTACCGGCGGCCTGAGCGGCGGTGCTGATCAAGTTCAGGGCGTTCTTCTCGCGTCCTCCAACCTCGGCCGCCTGCATGCTGAAGGGTTCGATGCCACGCTCGGCTACACCCGGGATCTTGGCTTCGCCCGCCTACGGCTAAGCGCCAACGGGAACCACACCACGAAGAGCCGCTTCCAGGCGACGCCAAGCTCGTTCAACCGCGAATGCGTCGGCTTTTACAGCGTCTCGTGCGATCCGCCGCTGCCGCGGTACAGCGCCAACGTGCGTACCACCCTCGGCATCGGTGAGAGCGACATTTCCCTGTCGTGGCGGTACATCAGCTCCACGCGGTACGAGCCCCGTACCGGCCCCAACGCCACGACACCTCCGGCTCCGGGCACGGTGGGAAGCTTTGGGTCGGTCGACCCGGCCACCGTTGTGGGTGCCTATCGCTCGATTTCGGACTACAACTTCTTCGATCTGGCCTTCCAGCACGAGGTGTCGGAGAATATGCGCATGACGATTGTCGTGCAGAACCTGTTCGACAAGGATCCGCCGGACGTGGGGAATACGATCGGCACAACCGCGTTCAACAGCGGCAACACATATCCGAGCGTCTACGATCCGCTGGGCCGCCGCTACACGGTGGCCGTGAACCTGCGCTTCTAATAAAGATCGGCAGGGCAACTGAAACTACTGGGGCGGGCCTCGGGTCCGCCCCATTTCTTTTGCGCCACGGGAACGGCTTCTAAATGCGCCACGGGGGCATACAGAGGCGCGATGAACCTGAATCCTGCAACTCCGGCAAGTCGCGCCGCAGGCGCCGCGATAGATCCCGCCGCGATCATACGCGACGCTCTGGAGGCGCGGAACCGCGGGCGCGCGGATCTTGCGGTGCCCATGTTGCGGGAGGCACTCCGGATCCAGCCGGGCAACGCCGGCTTGTGGCAGGTGCTTGGGCTTATGCACCGGGCGCTCGAGGACTCTCCTTCGGCAACTCAAGCCTTCCGCGAAGCTGCCAGGCTTGCGCCCGCGATCCGACCATCGCTCATGGTCATGCGCGCGTCTCCATGGAGGCGGGCGGCCCTGCTGTTGCTCTATTCGACCGGCCGAGGCAGCTGGCACCGGACAATGGCACATAATAATCGGCCGAGCGGCAGCGCAGGCCGCTGAAGGTAGAGCCGTAGAGGCCATAGCCGAGCTGGATGCCATGCTGCAGAAAAACCCGGAGTGGGCAGCCGGCCATGCGCTGCTCGCGAGCCTCCGCTGGACGCTAGGCCGAAGCGCAGAATTCGGCGCTAGCTACGAGCGCGCGCTCCGGCAACATCCCAGCAGCCATATGCTGTGGATGGCGTTCATCCAGCAGCTCATCCAAGCCGGAATGTACGTACGCGCCGACGAGGCCGTGGCGAGGGCACGAAGCGCAGCGGGAGGAAGCCTGACGCTTGACATCACGGAGGCATGCTGCGCCACCGAGACCGGTGATCTGGACCGGGCGGATAGCTTGTTTGCCCGTGCGCAAGTCCTAGAGGATGCTCGTGTCGCGCCTTGGTACATACGGCACCTGCTGCGCGCCGGCCGCCCGGACGAAGCGGCGCGATTCGGGGAGAGTCTGGTGGAGGACTTGTAGGCCCAACAGATCTGGCCCTATCTGGCGCTCGCCTGGCGGCTCGTCGGCGATGTACGATGGGAATGGCTGGAAGGCGATCCCCGCCTGATCGGCACCTACGAACTCGAGGGAGGTGCCCAGCTGTCGGCCCTCGGTGACAGACTGCGTTCGCTTCATACTAGCCATAGCTACCCGATTGGCCAGTCGGTACGCGGCGGGACGCAGACCGATGGGCCGCTGTTCGCAAGGGCCGACCCGGAG
>JALYGI010000401.1 GCA_030777185.1 Pseudomonadota bacterium | reverse complement strand
GGTTAGATCAGCCCAACCGGCTGCGCAAGACACCCGTTCGCGCGATTTCACGGTCCTGCAACAATCTGGGGCATTGTGTGTTCGCCTTGCAACGGCGATCACCCCCAGTCGCTGATATGCCGCCTTCTCCAGATCCCCCGAACCGGAGCCGAGGCGGCGCAGCGGCTCGATTGACCCTGTGCAAGTCCGAGTCGTAAGAGCCTCTCCGTGACGGAAGCTGTAATCTCCCACGACAGGCAAATGCGGGTCGTGATCGTCGGCGGCGGCACTGCCGGCTGGATGACGGCCGCTGCCCTGGTCAAGCTGTTGCCAAGCCGGTGCACGGTCCATCTTGTCGAATCCGAAGCGATTGGAATCGTCGGCGTTGGCGAAGCCACGCTGCCGCATATCCGTAGCTTCAATGAGCGTCTCGGCATCGACGAGGCGGATTTCATGGCGGCAACCCGGGCCACCTTCAAGCTCGGCATTGAGTTCCGGCACTGGGGAGCCATCGGGGAAAGTTACATCCATCCATTCGGCCGATTCGGGAGCGACGTTGGCGGCGTCGATTTCCACCATTATTGGGTCCGCCTGCTGCGGGAAACCGGGCGTGCGCCGGATTTCGGCGAGTTTTCGCTGCCTGTCATGGCATCGCGGATGAGCCGGTTCAGCCGGCCCTCACCCGATCCGCGCAGCCTCGCCTCCACCTTCGGCTATGCCTACCAGTTCGATGCCACCTTGTTCGCTCCGTATCTGCGGGCGCGGGCGGAGCGGCTCGGCGCGGTGCGCACGGAAGGACGGGTCGTGGAGGTCAAACGCCACGGCACCAGCGGCAATATCGCTTCGCTTGTTCTTGAGAGCGGTAACATCATCGAGGGCGATCTTTTCGTCGACTGCTCCGGCTTCATTTCCCTGCTCCTCGGGAAAACGCTCGGCGAGCCGTTTCAGGATTGGTCGAAGTGGCTGCCTTGCGATCGGGCGGTTGCGATGCCCTGTCGGACCGATGGCGAGATTACGCCCTATACGAGCGCAATCGCAATGGGAGCGGGCTGGCGCTGGCGGATCCCGCTTCAGCACCGCACGGGCAATGGCTACGTCTACTCCAGTCGCCACATCGCAGATGAAGAAGCGCGTGAAGCGCTGATCGGCGCGGTCGAGGGAGAGCCATTGGCGGAACCCCGCCTGCTTCGCTTTCTCGCCGGTCGCTGCGAACGGAGCTGGGTTCACAACTGCGTCGGCGTCGGCCTCGCCAGCGGCTTCCTGGAGCCGCTGGAGTCGACCAGCATCTATCTTATCCAGGCAGCCATCACGTCCCTGATTGAGCTTTTTCCCGAACGCGAGATATCGCCTGTCGACCGCGACGAGTTCAATCGGCTGATCGATCTGGAATATGATCGGATCCGCGACTTCCTGATCCTTCACTACCATGCCACCCGCCGTGATGATTCCCCGTTCTGGAACTATGTCCGGACGATGGAGATACCCGACAGCCTCGCTGCCAAGATCGAACTCTTTCGGAAGCGCGGTCGCATCGTGAAATATCGCCAGGGCGTGTTCCTCGAACCGAGCTGGCTCGCCGTCTATATAGGGCAGGGCATCGTCCCTGAAGACTATGACCCGCGTGCCGACGGGCCGAGCGGACTGGCGGAGGCTCTGAATTCGCTTCGAGCCAGCGTGCGAGCCGCGGCCGAGTCCATGCCACCTCATTCGGCTTTCCTCGCGCGTTACTGCCCGATGTCGAACGCTGCCTGACATGCCGGAACGCTCTGATCGTATAAGACATGTGGTCGTAGCCGGCGGAGGCATCGTCGGCTGGACTGCGGCCGCCACAGTCCGAAAGCGCCTGCCGGGGCTCTCCGTCACATTGGTCGCCACGCCGACCCCGCCAGACGCACTCGCGGACCGCATGAGCGGCACCTTGCCCTCGATCACGGACTTCCATGCGGACATCGGCCTCGCCGAGGCGCATGTGATCGCTGCAACTGCAAGCGGCTTTCGGCTCGGAACCCAATTCCAAGGTTGGGCGGAGGGACTGCCCCCCTATTTCCATGGCTATGGAGAACATGGCCGCCAGCTCGGCCCGGCAGCCTTCCATCAGATCTGGCTCAAACGGGCGGCAAGTCCTGGAAACTCCTTCGCCGACTATTCCCCGGCGGCGGAGCTTGCGCTTGCCGGACGGTTCACGCACCCCCAACCCGATCCCGCCTCTCCCCTCGCCGCCTTTGGCTATGGGTTGCAGCTCAATTCCGGCGCCTATGGGGATTACATCCGGGCATATGCGTTGCAGCTCGGCGCCGCCGAGCGCGGAGGCATGTTTCGAGGGATTCGCCTGCGCCCGTCGGATGGCTTCATCGAGTCGGTCATATTGGATGACGGTTCGGAAGTCGGTGGCGACTTGTTCCTCGATTGCACCGGGCCGGCCGCGCTCCTTCGCACGTCCTGGGATGACCCCTTCGAAACCTGGAACCATTGGCTTCTTTGCGACCGATTGCTGCTGGCCGAGGGACCGGCCCCAGCCGAGGTGGCGCCGTTCGACACAGCAATTGCCATGCCGTCGGGCTGGCGCTGGGAGGCCGCCTCCCCCGGGCGAACTGCGCACGGTCTCGCCTATTCCTCGGCCCACCTTTCCGACGGAAAGGCCGAGCGTGTACTTCGCGGTGCAACCGGTCTTTCCCCTGCCGATCCACCGATCGGGCTTCGTCCCGGCCGCCGCGGGAAGCCGTGGCTGCGAAACTGCGTGGCGATTGGCGATTCCGCCGTTGCGCTTGAGCCGCTCGAATGGGTGAACCTCCACTTGGCCCACAGCGCACTCGATCGTCTCGTGTCGATGATGCCCGGCCGCGATTGCGCCCCTGTCGAGCTCAAGGAATATAACCGCCAGAGCGCAGCAGAGGCAGACCGTGTCAGGGATTTCCTGATCCTGCACTATGTGACGGCGAAGCGGCCGAAGCAGGATTTCTGGCGCGCGGCTGCGGCCATCGAGCCGCCCGCCTCCCTCACCCATACGTTGGAGCTTTTCCGCGAACGCGGCACCCTGCCCTTCTACGAAGAGGAAACCTTCGCCCGTGACAGCTGGCTGGCTGTGCTAATTGGCCAGGGGGTTAGGCCGCGCCGCATCGACCCATTAGCAGACTCGATCCCGCCGGAAGTGGCCGACCGCTACATGGCGCGGATCCGTGCTTCGATAGCGTCGATCGTGCCGACGCTCCCCACCCACACCGCCTATGTTCGCGCATTGACCAGGAGAGCTTCACGGTGACCGATCATCGGATCCGCAAGATCGTCATCGTCGGCGGAGGCACGGCCGGCTGGATGGCGGCAGCCGCTTTCTCGCGCTTCCTCAACAACGGCTATACCGAGATTACCCTCGTAGAGTCAGACGAGATCGGCACCATTGGTGTTGGCGAGGCTACGATCCCCCCCATCATGAAGTTCAACGGTTTGCTCGGCATCAACGAGAACGACTTCCTGCGGGCGACTCAAGGCACGTTCAAGCTCGGCATTGAGTTCATCAATTGGGGAAATATCGGCGAACGCTACTTCCATCCGTTCGGCACCTATGGCCAGGACATACATGGCGTTCACTTTCACCAGCTTTACCTGCGCGAGCGGCTTCGGCGGGCGATGCCGGACATTTCGAATTATTCGATGAGTTCGGTCGCCGCGTCATTGGGGCGCTTCGGGCGTCCCAGCAAGGACGCCGCCTCCGCAGTCGCAGAACTGGTTTACGCGTTCCACTTCGACGCGGGGCTCTATGCGCGCTTCCTGCGCCGGTACGCGGAACAGGGCGGCGTGACACGGCTCGAAGGGAAGATCGTCGGTGCTTCGCTCCGCAGCACCGACGGCTTCGTCGAGTCGGTCACCCTCGCCGATGGCAGAACCTTAGAAGGGGACCTGTTCATCGATTGTTCCGGCTTTCGGGGGTTGCTGATCGAGCAGCAGCTGCAAACAGGCTATGAAGACTGGACGCATTGGCTGCCCTGCGATCGCGCCGTGGCCGTTCCCAGCGCGAACCTGCCGGGGAATCTCGACCCGTTCACCCGATCGACTGCTCGAAGCGCAGGCTGGCAGTGGCGAATCCCTCTTCAGCACCGCACCGGGAACGGCCTGGTT
>JALYGI010000400.1 GCA_030777185.1 Pseudomonadota bacterium | reverse complement strand
GCAACGATCCGGCGGATGGAGATCGAACTCGCGATGCCGGCTCACGAAACCTTTGATCCGGACAAGGACGACAATCTCGACGGCCAGCTCGACCGGCTGGCGGCGGACGCGGACATCGTCGTGGTCGACACGCCCGGCTGCGACGATCCTTATGCCAGGCACGCGATGCTGCGAGCGGACACTTTGGTGACCCCAATCAATGACAGCTTCGTCGATCTCGACCTGATCGGCCAGGTTGATCCCGAGACCTACAAGGTCCGCCGCCCGAGCTTCTATGCCGAGCTCGTCTGGAACAGCCGCACTCAGCGCGCCAAGACCACCGGCGCCAGCGTCGACTGGGTGCTGCTCCGCAATCGGCTCCAGCATATCGAGGCCAAGAACATGAAGCGCGTGGGACAGGCGCTGGAAGAGCTCTCTCGCCGGGTCGGGTTCCGCGTCATCCCCGGTCTTGGCGAGCGCGTCATTTATCGCGAGCTCTTTCCGAAGGGGCTGACTTTGCTCGACCTCAAGGAGCTCGGCAATGTCGGCCTCAGCCACATCGCCGCGCGGCAGGAGCTTCGCGAGATGATCGCCGGCTTCGGCATTCCGGACGGCTACGAAACCGCCGACCAGGCGCGTGCCCGGGCCGCGGCGGGCTGAGCGATGCCGGTGCTGCTGCTCATCGTTATTGGCGGGCTCGGCTGGGCTTGGTGGACCGGCAAGCTCAGGGGCTACACCTATGAGGACGGCGTCGCGCTCGCCCTCTTCCTTCTTGGCATCCGGCTCTTGACCACGGGGCGCGTCCTGCCCGGCTCTGCTCTTATGGCGGGGGCGATCCTCTGGGCCGCCTATCGCCGCGGCCGCGCCGGCTCGGCCGCGATGCCGGTCGAAGACGCGCGCAAGCTGCTCGGCGTCGGTCCGGGCGCCAGCCTTGCCGAAATACGCGAGGCCCATCGCCGCTTGATCACCAAGGTTCATCCCGATGCCGGCGGCTCGGCGGAGCTTGCCAACCGCATCAACGTCGCACGCGACACTCTCGTCGCCGAGATGAACCGCAGGACGCCTCACGCGTCCTGACGGCCAGACTCACCAACAGGAGCCATCAATGAACCATCGTTTCAATCCGACCTCTTTGCGCGAGTATGACATCCGCGGCATTGTCGGAGAAACGTTGGGCGAGGCCGACGCTTATGCAGTCGGCCGCACCTTCGGCACCTTGCTCCGCCGGGCCGGCGGCACGCGCGCGGCGGTGGGCCGCGACGGGCGGACCCACTCCCCCGCGCTGGAAGCGGAACTCGTCCGCGGCTTCACCGATGCCGGCGTCGATGTCGTGCGGATCGGGCTCGGCCCGACGCCGATGCTCTATTTCGCCGAAGCCGAGCTTGAGGTGGACGGCGGCATCCAGATCACCGGCAGCCATAATCCCGCCAATTATAACGGCTTCAAGATGGTGATGATGGGCCGCGCCTTTTTCGGCCAGGACATCCAGAAGCTCGGCCGCATGGCCGCCGACGGCGATTGGGAAGAAGGGCAAGGCTCCGCAACCGACGCTGACATCATCGATACCTACGTGGATCGCCTGGTGCGGGATTTCGATGGAGCCGGCTTCCGGGTCGGCTGGGATGCCGGCAACGGTGCCGCGGGCCATATCCTCGAGCGGCTGGTGAAGCGGCTGCCCGGCGAGCACCACCTTCTCTACACCGAGGTCGACGGCACGTTCCCCAACCACCATCCCGATCCTACGGTCGAGGCGAACCTTGCGGACCTGAAAGCGCTCGTCGCCGAGAAGAAACTGGATTTCGGCGTTGCCTTCGACGGCGATGCGGATCGGATTGGCGCGGTTGACGGCGAGGGCCGGGTGATCTGGGGCGATCAGCTGCTTTCCATCCTCGCGGAGCCGGTGCTGCGCGAGCTCCCCGGATCGACGATCATCGCCGACGTGAAGGCGAGCCAGGCATTGTTCGATCGTATCGCTGAGCTCGGCGGCAATCCCGTGATGTGGAAGACCGGCCACAGCCTCATCAAATCCAAGATGAAGGAAACCGGCGCGCCGCTCGCCGGCGAGATGAGCGGGCACATCTTCTTCGCCCACCAATGGTACGGCTTCGACGATGCCATCTACGCCGCAATCCGGCTGATCCGCGCGGTGACGCAGCTTGGCGGCTCGCTGACCGAACTCCGCTCCGCCATGCCCGAGATGATCAACACTCCCGAAATGCGCTTCCAGGTCGACGAGAGCCGCAAATTCCCGGTGGTCGAGGAGGTGCTCGAGCGCCTCGAAACGCAGGGCGCGCGCGTGAACCGCACCGACGGCGCCCGGGTCAACACCGACGATGGCTGGTGGCTGCTCCGCGCCTCCAACACTCAGGACGTTCTGGTCGCCCGCGCCGAAGCGACCAGCGCCGAGGGCCTCGACCGCCTGGTCGCCCAGATCGACGAGCAGCTCGCTCATTCGGGCTTGCAGCGCGGGCCGCAAGTGGCGCACTGATTTGCGCCGCTTCAACCTCGACGCCTTCCTTTATTGCCTCGCCTGGGCGGCCCTTGCGCTCGCCGGCTGGCATGTCGGAGGCCTCAAGGCTGGGCTCCTCCTTACCGCCGGCCTGTTCCTGATCGTGATGCCGACCAGCGCGCTGGTCCTCAGCCGGACCGGTAACTTCAAGACGGAGCGGGCGATCCGCTGGAGCATCCTCGTGGCGGCAGGCCTCGTGCTGCTCTCCTTTTCCGATCTTGCGCGCTAGACCATATGAAAAGGGCCTGATTCACGCCTTCG
>JALYGI010000399.1 GCA_030777185.1 Pseudomonadota bacterium | reverse complement strand
CGCCGCAATTCGAATCGACGACGCCGGGCATCTACGTGATCGGCGCGCTGGCGGGCTATCCGCTCATCAAGCATTGCATGAACCAAGGCTATGATGTCGTCGAATTCATCAACGGCAACCGCAGCCTGAAGCCGGCCGACGAGCCGATCCTGGAAGCCAAGTTCAAGGGGCTGCCCGGGCGCAGGAGCGTCGACGAATGGCTCGAATTCCTGCGCACCAACGTCACCATCCTCAATGAGCTTTCACCGCTCCAGATGCGGGAGTTCATGCTGGACAGCGAAGTGCGCTACTATCCCGCCGGGACAATGGTGTTTCAGCGCAACGACCCCGGTTCCTCGCTGTTCACGATCGCTGACGGCTCGGTCTTGGTGGAGATCAATCCTGCCGATCGCAGCCAGACCGTTCCCATCCAGAGGGGCTCGATCTTCGGCGAAGTGGGCCTGATCTCGGGCCGCAGGCGCGGCGCGACGGTTCGCACCGCGGAGGATTCGATCCTGGTCGAGGTCTCCCGCATCGCCGCCCTGAAGCTCATGGCCGCGGTGCCCGCCGCCCGCCGCGCCGTCACTCGAATCTCGATCGAGCGGCAGCTGCTCCAGATGTTCGGATCGGGGCTGACGTCCGACGACCTCACCGAAGTGCTCGAATCGGCGGAGCTGAAGCAGGTTCGCGCGGGCGAGGCGATCATCAACGAGGGCGAGGAGGGGTACGACATCTTCGTCATCCGCCAGGGCTCGATGGTGGTGGAGAAGAATATCGGCGGCAAGCCGGTGTTCCTCTCCTATCTCCCGGCCGGATCCTATGTCGGGGAGATGGCGCTGATCGACGGCGGACGGCGCACCGCGACGGTGCGCGCGGCGATCAAATCCGAAGTGATCAAGCTCAATGGCGACGCCGTCCGCCAGCTGCTGCAGCGCGAGCCGGAGCTGACGGCGAAGCTCAAGCGCGACATGGCGTCTCGCCAGCAGCTCACCAGCTTCGTCGAGTCGAAGAAGGAAGGCTTTGGCGGCGTCGTCGACATGTATTCGTCGGTCGCATCCTTCCTGGTCGAGAACGGCATCGGGGAAGCCACCGACGTGCTGCTGATTGACGAGAATCTGTGCGTCGGCTGCGACAATTGCGAAAAGGCCTGCGCCGACAGCCATGAGGGCCTCTCCCGCCTCAACCGCGAAGCCGGCAAAACCTATGCGCATCTCCATGTGCCGACCTCGTGCCGCCATTGCGAGCATCCGCACTGCATGGCCGATTGCCCGCCCAACGCGATCCATCGCGGGCCGGACGGCGAGGTGTTCATCGACGATAGCTGCATCGGCTGCGGCAATTGCCAGCGCAACTGCCCCTATGGCGTCATCCGCATGGACAAGGTCCCGCCCAAAAAGCCGGGCCTGCTGACCTGGCTCTTGACCGGCTGGGGGCCGGGGCCGGGCGAGCCGCCGAAGAAATGGACCGAGGCGCGGGTCTCGCCGGAGACGCCGAAGAAGGCGATCAAGTGCGACATGTGCTCGGGCATCTCAGGCGGCCCGGCATGCGTGCGGGCCTGCCCGACCGGCGCGGCGATCCGAGTCGCGCCGGAGCAGTTCCTGTCGGTGGCACGGATGGGGGAATAGGATAGACCAGGGATCGGGGGCGGTGCCTTAGAAATGGCGACGAGGGGGATCGAAAGAACGGACGTTCGGCGGGGCGAGAGCCACGAGGGCTTCCTGCGCCACAAGAATTTCCGCTGGCTCAAGATCGCGCTGCTGCTCTCGTTCCTGGCGGTGCTCGGCTACGGCCTGATCGACGTCCAGCCGCGCCACAATGGCGGCAGCTGGTACGGCTACACGCTCGGCACGATCGGGGCGCTGCTGATCCTCTGGCTGACGATGATCGGCATCCGCAAGCGCGCCATGACGCGCGGCCGCTGGTCATTGAAGGCCTGGACCTCCGCCCATGTCTATCTCGGGCTGTCGCTGATCGTCGTGGCGACGCTCCACACCGGCTTCCAGTTTGGCTGGAACGTCCATACGCTCGCCTATGGCCTGATGATGCTGGTGATCCTGACCGGCATTTACGGCATCAGCGTCTATGCCAGCCTGCCGCGCGATCTCAGCGACAACAGCGCCGAGTTCACGCGGCCGCAGATGATCGATGCGGTCCAGAAGATCGACCGGCAGCTGCAGATCGCGGCGCAGCCGCTGAATGTCGACGACACCGAGATCGTGCGGATGTCGCTGGACGACAATCCGTTCCGGGGCGGCGTGCTCCGCCGGCTGTCGGGTAACTATCCCAGGTGCCGCACTGCGAAGGCATTGAGGTTGCTGAGGCAGCGCGCGGCGGTGACCTCGGGCGAGCAGGCCGACGCGCTCGAAGCGGTGGTGAAATTGCTCGAGCGGAAGAGCGCCGCGCTCGGCCGGATCCGCGAGCATATGCGCCTCCGGGCCATGCTCGAGATCTGGCTCTACATCCACGTTCCGGTGACGTTCGCGCTCATCGCCGCGCTCGGCGCCCACATCGTCAGCGTCTTCTTCTACTGGTGAGGCTCTGATGGCATTTCT
>JALYGI010000398.1 GCA_030777185.1 Pseudomonadota bacterium | reverse complement strand
CCTCAATGCTCATCTCACATTGACTGGGTGCATTGGACCATGTGGGTCCGCACCGCATTGACAGCTCGATTGACCTACCGCTTCGTTCGACAGACCGTTCCGGCGCGCGACGGAGGCGGCACCGGCGGCGACAAAGCGGAGAAGCCCACATCGCGACGATTCGCAGCCCATGCGCCGTCGCCCGGTTGACTGGGTGAGCACAACCGCCGCAATCAGGGAAGGCGGCGCGTTCCGCGCCGATGGGGCAGGCGAATGACGGCGCATTTCACGCTGCTCGATTGGGGCATCGTCGCGAGCTACATCCTGCTGCTGGCGCTTGCCGGAATCCTGGCGACGCGGAGGCAACGGGACTCCGCCGACTATTTCCTGGCGGGGCACCGGGTGCCCATCTGGCTGGTGGCGGTGTCCGTGCTTTCGACCACCCAGTCGGCGGCGACGTTTCTGGGCGCGCCCGATTACGGCTATCGCGGCGATTATACTTATCTCACGAGCTATTTGGGGCCGTTGCTGGCCGCCTTTCTCGTCGCGAAGTTCCTTATTCCGCGCTTCTATGCCGAGGGGGTGACGACAGTCTACGAGCTGCTCCTCAACCGGTTTGACGCACGGGCGATGCGGGCGGCCGGAGGCATGTACTTGATCGGGCGCATCTTCGCGAGCGGCGCGCGGCTCTACCTTGCCGCGATCGCGGTTTCCATGATCATCTTCGCCGATATCGAGCCGTCCAACGTCCTCCTCGCCTCCGCCGTCCTGGTGGTGCTCGGACTGGTGTTCACGTTCATCGGGGGGCTGCGGGCGGTTATCTGGAGCGACCTGGTCCAGGTCGTGCTCTATGTCGGGGCGGCGGCCGCGGTGCTCTGGTTCCTGTGGGCCAGCATTCCCGCACCGACCGGGGAGATCGTCGGAGGTCTCACCACCACGCCGGAGGGCGAGAACAAATTAAGGCTGATCGACCTTTCGCTCGATCTCTCCGCCCCTTTCTCGCTGCTCGCGACCGTGACCGGGATCACCTTGCTCTTCTTTGCCAGCATGGGCCTCGATCAGGATATCACCCAGCGTTTCCTCGCCTGCCGGGACTCGCGGGAGGGAAGCCGGGCACTCTATGCCTCGGTGCTCGCTTCCGTTCCCGTTGTCCTCCTGTTCCTTGCCATCGGTTCGCTCCTCTACGTCTTTTACGACCGGCCCGACCTTATGGGGGCAAGCACCGGCAGCGATGCCGCGGGCGAATTCCGGGGCGAGAAGATCACCATCTTCATGCATTATATCCTGACTGAGATCCCACCCGGCGTGAGGGGGTTCGACGCTGTCGGAGTGCTGGCCGCGGCTGCGGTCAATTCGGGGCTCATCTCCATGAGCTCGGTGCTGATCCAGGATTTCTACCGCCCCTGGATCGAGCGGCGCCGAGATCTGCCGGAGGCGCATTTCGTGCGGGCCGGCCAAGTGGGCATGGTTCTGCTCGCGGTGGCATTGCTGGCGATGTCGCTGCTCTGCTTCTACTGGCAGCGCTACACCGAGGCGCCACTGCTGAGCTTCGCGCTGTCGGTGATGACCTTCGCTTATTCGGGCCTGCTCGGCGTCTATTTCACGATCCTGTTTACCAGCCGCGGTTCCTCCCGATCGGTGATATGGGCACTGGCCACCGGCTTCCTGACGATCGCACTCCAGCAAAGCTATGTGGTCGACGTGCTGCAGCTCCCGCCGTCCTGGAAGTCGCTCGCCTTCCCGTTCCAGCTTTGCGTCGGCACCGCAGTGGCGTTTGCCACCTGCCTCCTTGGCAACGCGCAGAAAGCTTCGCCTGATCCCGCTCAGGCGTAGGCCAGCAGAGCGTCCCGTCTGGCGGCCAGTTCCTCATAAGGCGGAGCATCGCCGTCCGACGACACCGTCGCCATCGCCCGCTCCAGCCGCTCATGCGCGGCTGCCGTCATCTCCTCCGCCCCGCTCGCCGCAGCGATCATTTCGGCCATCTCACCCGAGCAGTGGAGGGCGACGTCGCAGCCCGCCTCGATCACACGCCGCGCCCGCTCGTCGAAGCCGCAGGTCAGCGCCTCCATGCCGATATCGTCGGACATCAGCCAGCCGTCGAAGCCGATCCGGCCTCGGACGATATCGCCGATCACTTTCGGCGACAGGCTGCCGGGGCGGACGTCGTCCCAGGCGGTATAGACGACGTGAGCGGCCATCCCCATTGGAGCCCAATTGAGGGTCCGAAAAGGCTCCAGATCAACCCCTAGATCCTCCTCCGATGCGCTTACCACCGGCAACTCGACATGGCTGTCGCCGATTGAGCGCCCATGGCCGGGCATGTGCTTGACGACAGCGACCACGCCGCCGCCGCGCAGCCCTTCGATGATGGCCCGGCCGAGCGCCGCCACCTGCATCGGCTCGGCGCCCAACGCGCGGTCGCCGATGACGTCGTGGGCGCCGGGATGCCGGACATCGAGCAGCGGCATGCAATCCACGTTGATCCCGCTTTCCTTTAGCATAGCAGCGATTGCGCCGGCATTGGCACGGGCGGCTTCGATCGCGCTGATCGGCGAGACCCGGTAAAGATCGGCGAACCGCTGGGCGCTCGGGCATTTGGGCCAGACCGGCGGCTGCAGGCGGACGACGCGGCCGCCTTCCTGATCGATCAGGATCGGAACCTGGTCGCGGCCGTGGAGTGCGCGCAGCTCATCGGTGAGCGCCCGGACCTGCGCCTTCGAGCAGCAATTGCGCCTGAATAGGATGTAGCCGGCGGGATCGACGTCCTTGAAGAAATCCCGCTCGTCGGCGGTGAGCCGTTCGCCCGAAAATCCGAAGATCGATGCAAGCATTGTCCCCCTCTACAAGCGCTCCGCTCGTCAAGGAACAGACAGAATTCCGCCCCCCCACGCCCGCTTTCGCCCGTGCAATCCGGCACCGGCTGCTAACCATCCGTTTACCTTGGGGGGATATCGTTCTTCTCGCGGCTGAGAGGATTTCATCATGCAATCAGAGCGGGATCTGCTGGCTCAATGGGCGGGCGAGGAACTATTTGCCGCGGGCCGCATGGGGCAGGATGAGGGCCCGCTCTGCCGGGCGCGGGGCGAATTCTATATGGACCTGATGCGATCGGCGCCCGCGCAGCCGCAAGCAAGCCACGAACAGACGATCATCGGCCGCTTGTTGGCTCACGCATTCGAGCAGTCCCCCCGCTAAACGGGCATCGTTCGGTCGCCATAAAATTGCATGGTGGGCACGTCGATCGACATGTCGAGGACGGCCGCCGCGGACCGAAGCCGGCAAGCGCCTGATCTTCGGTCCGGCATCCGGGAACGAGCGGCTCCACCGAGCCATTCCGCCGCTGCCCAAGTCGGCAAAGATCACAACTGGGCGCCTCTCGGGCAACGGGACCTAGACCTTGATGGGATCAGGCTGAATTAGCCTGATCCGCGAAACAAGGTCTCGGCCATGTGAAAAGGCTCGCCCTTGAGCTTTTTACCCCGGCGAGGCGATCAGGGCGGGAACCTGGATCACGCTCGGAGCCGAAGCGACAAAGCGCTCTAAGCAGGGACGACCAGGCTGTGAGACGGACGTCCGCGAGCAGCGGCCCGACTTCCGGTGTCCGCTGCCCACGGGGTCAGAGAGTGCCTTCGCGGCTGAGAAACTTCCTCAGCCGACCTCGACGCAGCTCTCGCCGGCAACGCGCAGGCGGCCGCACAGGCCCTTGGCGTCGGGGCCGCTGGCGCGGAGGCGGTAGAGGGTCTTGCCGCCGACTGTGGCCGGCACCACGCTGTGCGTCAGCGGCGCAAGATATTTGAAGCGGCCGGACAGCGCCTTCCAGGCATTGTTGGCCCCGGCCTGGCTCGAGAAAGCGCCGAGCTGAATGGTGGCGCCGCCTGCCGCCGGAGCGGCCGGACGGGCCGGAGCGGGTGCTGGTGCCGGAGCCGGAGCCGGAGTCTGCTGCTTTGGAGCGGCGGGAGCCGGAGCGGGTGCGGGCTGCTGCTTGGGCGCGGCGGTAACCGGAGCTTCGGGGGCCGCATCAACGTTGATCACGCCCTTGGGATCGGCGCCCTCGCTCGCGGCATAAGCGGTATCGCCCTTGCCTTCGACCTTCATGCCGCCCGGGTCACCGGGCTTCACCTTGTAATCGCCCTCCGGCGCCGCGATCATCTCGGGCTCGCCGCCGGGGGCGCTGCCGCCGCTGTCGGGGCTGCGCATCCAGAAGACGCCGCCGACGACCAGGCCGATGACGAGCAAGCCAATCACCACGAACGCGATGAGCTTCGCGGCGCCGGGGCCGTCCTTGGCATCGTCCTCTTCGACCGCTTCCAGCCAAGGGAGGCGGTCGTCGTCGTCGAGGGCCGGATCATTGGCGCGGATATCGGTCATCACTGCATCTCCTCGGCCGCGGCAACCCCCATGATGCCGAGCCCGTTTCGAACAATCTGCCCGATTGCGGAAGCGAGTTCCAGCCGGGCTCGGGTCACCTCTACATTTTGTATCAATAAGAAACGCCTAATGGGATCATCATTACCCTTGTTCCACTGCTGGTGGAACGCGGCGGCGAGGTCACCCAGGTAAAAGGCGATGCGGTGCGGCTCGTGCGCGAGCGCCGCAGCTTCCACGACCCGAGGGAATTGAGCGGCCAACTTGACCAGCGCGAGCTCCTCCTCATCGAGCAGATCGAGGTTGGGCGCCATGCCAAGGTCGATCCCCTCCGCTTTGGCCTTGCGATGCAGCGAGGAGATGCGGGCATGGGCATATTG
>JALYGI010000397.1 GCA_030777185.1 Pseudomonadota bacterium | reverse complement strand
CCTCTGGGGGCCGGGCTTCGGCGGCGGCGGCGGCTGGGGCGGTCGCGGTGGTTCCTGGGGCGGCGGTGGCGGCGGCTTCGGCGGCTTCTCGGGCGGCGGCGGGTCGTTCGGCGGCGGCGGAGCGTCGGGGGGATGGTGATGCTGAAATTCACGCCCGAAGATCATGCGCTCGTGACCGCCGCCGTCACTCGGGCTGAGCGCGCCAGCGACGGCGAGATCGTCACCGTCGTCACCGAAAAATCCGACAGCTATCACGATGTCGGCCTCCATTATGCGGTGCTTGCGATGCTGCTCGTCCCCGCGGGAATCGCGCTGCTGCCGCAATCCTGGATCGATTGGGGAACCGGCCTCTTCTTCGGCTGGAATGCGGTGCTCACCCGGGGGGCGCTGATGGCGCTCCTGTTCGTCAAGCTCGCCGCAATTTTCCTGATCGTCCGCTACGCTTTGGCTTACATGCCGCTCCGTATGGTGCTGACGCCGGGCACCACCAAGACCCGCCGCGTCCGGCGCCGCGCGGTCGAGCTGTTCCGCGTCGCCGCGGAGCGGCGCACCGCCGGCCGCACCGGCGTGCTTCTCTATCTGTCGCTGCGCGAGCACCGCGCAGAGATCGTCGCCGACGAGGCGATCGTCACCAGGGTCGCACCCGAGCTTTGGGGCGAGGCGATGACGGACCTGATCGAGGAGGTGAAGGTGGGCCGGCCCGGCGCCGGCATGGCCAAGGCGGTGGAGCGGATCGGCGCGGTTCTCGCCGAGCATTTTCCGAAAAGCCAGTCGGACGAGAACGAGCTCCCCGACAGGCTGATCGAATTGTGAGCAAGGCGCGGCCGGAGGGCCATCCGGAGCAGGCCTGGGAGGGCAAGTATATCAAGGTGCTGAAGCACGGCACCTGGGAATATGTTTCCCGCACCCGCGGGGTCGGCGCGGCGGTGATGCTTGCGGCGGACGAAGGCCATGTGATCCTGGTCGAGCAGTATCGGGTGCCGCTGGGCAGGATGAGCCTCGAGCTTCCCGCCGGCCTGGTTGGGGACGAGGAGGAGGGCGAGGAGATCGAAGCAGCGGCGATCCGGGAGCTCGAAGAAGAAACCGGCTACCGGGCCGTGCAGATGGTCAATCTCGGCCGCTTCCACGCTTCGCCCGGAATGTCGTCCGAAGGTTTCACGTTGTTTCGCGCGGAGGGGCTGACGAAGGTGGGCGAGGGCGGCGGCGTCGAAGGCGAGGAGATCCAAGTCCACCGCGTCGCCTATGCCGAGGTGCCCGCTTTCATCGAGGCGAAGCGCCGCGAGGGCACGGCGATGGACGTGAAGCTGCTGCTATTGCTCGCTGCGGGGTTTCTTCAACCACTCGGCCTTGGCGGCCATTGAGTCGATTGTTTCGGGCTCTTCGGCCTCGGCATTCTCCATGCTGTGCCGCCAGGTCCGGCTGCTGAGCTTCTCAGCCAGACAGCGATGCTCGGTGATCCTGTGGCCGCTCCCCGAGATGACCACTGCATGGGCGCGGACGTCGCTCGGCGCGACCCGATAGGGGCCCTCGGCCGCCGCGTCGCCCCGGGTCCGCGCACCGGCAACGAAGGCCACCAGATGCGCCCTGCAGGCGGCCGGGCCGGCAAAGCTTTCCCGACTTGGCTCGAACGGCACCTCGGCCGATGCGGAGAGCGGAGCTGAAGCCGCGGAAAGGACGAGGGTGAGGAAAAGCCGGCGCATCAGCTCCGATCGCCGGTCGCCGGTGAACGCGGCCTGAAGCTTATTTGAAATTGTCAGCGTAGGATTGAAGCCGGAGCTTGCGGCTTGCGGGCGGCACGATGTGATAGTGGATATTGTTGCGCGCCGCGTAGCGTTGCGCTGCTTCCAGGCTGTCGAAGTTGATCGAGACTTGAGCCTGGGTGTCCGCTCCGCCCGACCAGCCGGTGAGCGGATCGGGCCGCTTGGGTGCGTGCGATTCGAATTCCAGCACCCACTGGCCGTCATGCGCCTGGCCGGATTGATTCACCGCCTTTGTCTTCTGGAAAATGCGCGCGACCATCGTCGAACCTCTTGAAGTGACGTGGCTTCATATAACGTTCTCGTTCCGTCATGCCAGCACGGGGTGGCATCTCAGGCTCGCGAAGGGCGATCTGATCCTTGTCCAGCATCGCCGGACAAGGATCAACGCGCGGAAGCCTTCTTGGTCCGAAGCGTCGGGTCCGCTTTGGCCGGATCGTCCGGCCATGGGTGCTTGGGGTAGCGCCCGCGCATCTCCTTGGCCACCGCCGCCCAGCTTCCCGCCCAAAAGCCGGGCAGGTCCCGCGTCGTCTGAATCGGGCGCCCGGCGGGGGAGGTGAGGCTTAGGACTAGCGGGACCTTGCCGCCCGCCACCGTTGGATGCTCGGAAAGGCCGAACAGGGCCTGGACTCGTGCCGTCACGGTGGCGCCCGCTTCCGCTTCATAATCGATCGGGTGGCTGCTTCCGGCCGGCGTCTCGAACATGGCTGGCGCGAGGCGGTCCAGCGCCTTCCTCCCCTCCCAACCGAGCGCTGCGTCGAGCACCCCCGACAAAGCCCCGGGATCGACGTCCGCGAGGCGCTTCTTGCCCGCGACCAGAAGTGGCAGCCAATCGCCCAGCGAGCCGATCAGCGCCTCGTCCGAGAGATCGGCAACGGACGGATCATGCTGTCTGGCAAAGGCGGCCCGCCGTCGCAGCGACCTGGCGGCGTCGCTCCATGGCAGCAGATCGAGGCCATATTGCCGGACGCCTTCAACCAGAGCCTCGCAGAGGGCGGCGGTCGGCACTTCGCTGTCCCGGCCTTCGCTCAAGGTGATTGCTCCGAGCCGGCGCCACCGCTTGGCGCGCACCGATCCGGTCGCGGCATCGAAGCTCGTGTGCGTTCCGCTTTCGATGCGATCGCCGAACAGGCTCTCCACCGTCGCCTCGCTGATCGGGGCCGCCGCAAGGATGCGAGCGCCCGCCGCCGACCCGCCCACTTCCGTGACCGCCAGCCAATCCTCCCGTACGAGCGGCGACAGCGGGTCCAATCGAAATCCGCGTCCACCCGCGGAAATCCAGTCTGCCCCGTCGGCTCCTCGCCGCTTCGAGACCCGGTCAGGAAAGGCGAGGGCGGCGCAGGCTCCGACCAGATCGTCCGGCCTTGGCGCTTGGAGCCTGGCTGCCTTGCCGAGCAACTGGCGCCACCTCTTCGCCAGCCCGCGTGCGGCCTCGGCGCGCTTGCCGCGCTCGTTCCGCCACCGCCGCAATCGCAGTTCCAGATCAGGCTCGTTGCCGCCGAGCCCGCGCTCCGAGAGCAGCACCGCCACCTCGGCCGCCGTTTCGCCCCAGCCGCGTGCTTCGGCCGCGATCATCATATGGGCAAGCCGCGGGGGCAGCGGAAGCGCGGCAATGGCTTTGCCATGCTCGGTCGGCCTCCCCGCCGCGTCTATAGCACCCAGCGAGAGCAGCCGTTTGCGCGCTTCCTCGACGGCTGCGGCGGGCGGAGGATCGATCCATTTGAGGCTGCGCGGATCGGCTACCCCCCAGATCGCGCAGTCGAGCAGCAATGCGCTGAGATCCGCTTCCAGGATTTCCGGAGGATCGAAGCGGGGAAGCCCGGCAGTCGCCGCTTCTTCCCACAAGCGGTAGACGATGCCCGGCGCCTGCCGCCCCGCGCGTCCCGCGCGCTGCGTAACCGAGGCCTGGCTCGCCCGCTCCGTCACCAGACGCGTGACGCCGGCGGCGCGGTCGTAGCGCGGCCGGCGGGCGAGCCCGCTGTCGACGACCACGCGGACCCCGTCCAAGGTCAGGCTGGTCTCCGCGACCGAGGTGGCGAGCACCACCTTTCGGCGGCCGGGCGGCGGAGCAAGGATGGCCGAGCGTTGAGCAGCCGGATCGAGCGTGCCGTGCAAGCGGTGCAGGTCCACATCTTTCGGGAGCCCCTCCAGCCTTTCTGCCGTTCGCTCGATCTCGGCGACGCCCGGCAAAAAGGCGAGCACGCTTCCCTCGGCCTCGGAAAGGGCGCGGCGGATCGCTGCCTCCATCTCAGCCTCGATCCGCTTTTCGGCGGAACGGCCGAGGTAGCGATGCTCGATCGGGTGGCTTCGGCCCTCGCTCTGGATCAGCGGAGCACGCTCGGAGAGGCCGCATCCCATCAGGGCGCCGAAGCGCGCCCCGTCCAGTGTCGCGGACATGGCTACTAGCCGGATGTCGGGTCGAAGCGCTCCTTGCGCGTCCAGGGCCAATGCGAGACCGAAATCGCTGTCGAGGCTCCGCTCATGAACCTCGTCGAACAAGACGGCGGAGACGCCTTCGAGCTCAGGGTCCGCCTGGATCCGGTTGCGGAAGATGCCTTCGGTAAGCACGAGGATCCGGGTTCGCGCAGATCGCTTGCTGTCGAGCCGGGTCGCATAACCGATCGACTCCCCGACCCGCTCGCCGGCCATTTCGGCCATTCGCTCCGCCGCCGCGCGTGCGGCGATCCGGCGCGGGGAGAGCAGCAGGATATCGCCTCCGCACCAGGGCTCGCCGAGCAGGACAGGAGCGACCGCCGTTGTCTTCCCGGCGCCCGGCGGAGCGACGAGCACGGCATTGGATTGGTCGCGGAGCGTCGCCTTCAGGTCCGGCAGCACGGCATGGATGGGAAGCGTCACCGCGCTCCCTTACTGACAAGCCGCGTCGGTTTCAGCTACAAGTTAGGCAAGTCTCGGCGCGCGCCATTCAGGCTTTCGATCCTGGCCTAGGTCCTGCGGTTCTTCCTCCAGATGGAAACAAGGATCAGGCCGAACGCGGCAAGGCGGAGCAGATAGAGCCAGCTCCGCTCCTCGACCGGAATGTTGGAAAGGGCGATCATCAGCTGGTTCAGCCCGAGCAGCCAAAAGGCGAGGGCGAAAGACAGGAACAGCCCGTCGCGGGTCTTCCGCCAGAATCGCAGGAAGAAGAGGCCGGCGATCACGAAGCCGAAGGTGACGGCACCGGAGAGGAATGGCTCCAGCATCTCAGTCCCTCTCCAGATCCCAGACGAAGCCGAACAGCAGCACCGACACCGCGGCGAGCGCCAGCACGAGCCTCAGCACTCGGAAGCTGATGTCGGGGATCATCAGCAGGTCGACCACGACCACCAAATTGTTGGCGGAAAGGAAGAGGAAGCAGATGGCGCTCCACAGCAGCAGCGGCGTGCGGCTCGCGAAATAGCTTCTCGCCAGCAGCAGGGCGCAGGCGGCGCTCGTCCCGAAGCAGAGGAGGTAGACGGTGGTTGGGAAAAATTCGGCCACGTGCTCAATCCCTCCTTAGGCGGAAGGCGTCGGCAAAAGCGGTAACGCCGTCAGCGGCCGAGGCGACGATCATCCGCCGCACGGCATCGGGTTTCATAGCGTAAAGCGCCTCCGTGGCATCCGCCATCTTCTCGAGGTCCGGAGCGGCGGGGGCATAGCGGGTGGAGCCATCCTCATTCTGAATGACAAGCCCCGCCGCCAACAAGGAGTTGAGCCCATTAGACACGACGAGTTCGCTGGCCCGCAAGGCGTGCACCAGATCCGCCTTGGACCAGTCGCGATCCGAACTCCGCTTGAGGTGCAGCAGCAGCTCGATCGTCCAGACCGATCTGAAGCTGCTTTGAATGAAGCTTACAATTTCCTGGTCGGCGGGCATCTCGTCCCATTTTCCTTCCCCCCATCCCACCGGTCGCGTCCCTAGCCGGGAGCGTCAGGCAAGTTCAACCCTGACCAAAGCGTCAACCGCACAACTTTTGCATCGGCCACGCCGGTGACTTGGCCTGTCCGGTGGCGGACATGGATGTCCGAATTCGAACTCCTTTCCAGTACCGAGGCGATGCTCACCGCTTCCGGCAACAGCAATTCCGCGGCTTTCGACGCGGTCTGGTCTGGCCCGTTTCTTGCGTAGACTTCGAATGCACCGCGTCGCACGTGAAGGAGATCCAATGCTCAGGCAGATCGTCGCAGCCGCACTCGTCCTGTTCGTTCCAACCGGCGTCTCCGCCGAACCGAGCCAGCTACCCGAGCGGGTGAACTGGACAATCGAAGATAGCGACAAGCACGACGCCGCCGAAATCGTCCAGTTCAGCCTCAGCTATCGTATCAACACTGAGAAGAGCCGTGGTCAATGGATGCACAGCCGCTCCATTCCCCTCGCGGAGCTTCAGGGGCTCACAGCCTCGCAATATGTTTCGGCGGAAGGGGCGCCGGTTCGCTTCCGCCTCGTCCGCGACGCGGGGAGCTTCGATTGCGAGGGTATCGTCCGCCGCCGGCGCGGCACGGGTGATTGCCGTTTTCTGCCCGACCTCGGCTTCGCCGCCGCGCTCCGTCAGCGCGGTATCGGCAATCCGACCCCAACCCAGCTTTTTGCGCTTGCCAATGCCAATATAGGACTCGGATATGCCGACGAGCTACAGCGGCAGGGCTATGCCAGGCCGAGCGTCAATGACCTTGTCCAGGCCGCCGATCATGGCGCCAGTTACGATTATCTGCGCGGCCTGGGCGAGCTCGGCTATCGCGCCGGGACGGTCGCCAACCTCATTCGCATGCGCGATCACGGGGTGACCACCAGCTACATTCGAGAGCTTGCTGCCTACGGCCTCAGGAACATCCCCGCTGAGACTCTGGTCCAGATGCGTGATCACGGCGTCTCGCCACGCTATATCGGCGAGCTGCGCAGGCTTGGTTATTCGAACCTTTCCATCCCCGAACTCATCCGCATGCGCGACCATGGCGTGACGGCGAACTATGTGAGCGAGCTTGGCAGTCACGGCATCCGCTTTGGTCCGGACGAGCTCATTCGCCTCCGCTCACACGGCGTTTCCGCCGCCTATGTCGGCGAGCTTCGGAAGTTGGGCTACCGTGAGCTTTCCGCCGAGGACCTCGTGCGGCTGCGCAGTCACGGCGTGAGCACGGAATTCATCCGGCGCGTCAATGCGGGCGGGCGGCGGTCGGTCGAGGAGTTGGTGAAGCAGCGGACCAGCGGCTGAGGAGGCCGCTAAAAAGCAACCCCCACCACTTCGTCCAGCGGGACGGCATTGATCGGCTGCCCTTTCTCGTCGGCGATCTCGACGCACTGCCCGGGCCGCAGGCAGCCGATCCGCATTTGGTGATTGACGATCTCGCGGGCGCTGCGGACGGCCTGGTACCAGGCTGCCTCGGCGTCAGGCAGAACAATCTCCACGGGATCAGACCTGCGGCCGCCGCCATCCTGATAATGAAAATAGAAACGAGGCATGGGGGCAGAACGCGGCGCGTCCCGGTGAGTTGCCCGGCAAAGAGGGTAAACGGGCGGCTAACGCTGATTTGCGGCTGCTGCCGTGATGGGCTGTCATGAGGTGCTGTGGGGGGCGGGCGGCGCGCGTAGGGGAGGGTAGCCGCCCTTGAGTATCGAGGCCGCCCCGAAAGGCGGCCTCAGGAAATTATTGAGCGACCGTGACGTCGACCTTGTCCACCCATTCGGGGAAGAAGGCAGGCTCGCGGTTGGACCAGCCGGGAGCTGTCGCGGCCGCTTCGCTGATCGACTGGAGCAGCGCACGCCGCTTTTCCGGGTGGAGGTGCGGAAGCGCCGCCGCTGAGCAGAAGGCGCCTGGAAGCCAGGGGCGAACCGCCGCGCCGATCAGCCGCTCGTACAAGAAGCGGTAGGCGGCGAAGTCCGGCAGACGATCCTGGCCGAGATCGAAGGCGGTCATGGTGACCAGCGGGCCCATCATCGGCTCCATCGCGTCGAGACCGCTATCGTCGGGAACGCTGCTGCGAATATGATCGAGCCGCTGATAGATCCGCGCCTGCGCCCGGATGCTCGCCGCTTCGCCGACGTCGCGCGACCAGCGCTTCATCGCGTCCCTGCGGCCGAGCCCCACGTCGAGCGAGCGCCGGATGTAGCGCTGGGTGCCCTTCGCGAAGCTCGCGAATTCCTTCATTTCAACGAGTGTCAGCGCCCCATCCGCCGGCTTCGTATTGGTAGCCATGATCCCACTCCATCTACTCTAGCGAAGATCATGCGCCCAACGTGTTACTAAGGGCTTAACCACATCCCCGCTCCCCGCTTCAGACTTGAATCAAAGAACGGCAGCAGCCGCAATAGGATTAATGCGGAGCCTCATCCGAGTCCCTAAACTGTAACATGATGGCAACAGCAGGGGCGAAACGACCGCGGAAAAGCGAGGCTCCTGCAGAGGAAGCGGAATTTATCCAGAGATATTTTTTTGAGGCTTAGCCGCCGTAGCCGGGAAGGCTCGGATAGTCGCCATGTGGATTGTCCTCAGCCGGCGGCGCTTCAGCAGGCTTGCTCGCTTCCTCCTCCTCGTCGCGCAGGAGCTCCCGATTGCCCCCAGCAGGCTGGTCCGGCTGCTCGGGCGGCATATCGACGCCGCCGGTGAAGGCGCGTTCCTCGGGGTCGGGCGATGAACCGCCGAGGGGCCGCTCCTGATCGTCAACCATTCTATTCACTCCTATTGCGTGCCTCCGCCGAACGAGCGCGCCACCCTGGCCGTTCCGCTCGGCAGGCGCGCAAAAACATAGTATAGCCGGATCGGGGGAAGAGATGGCCGATCGGGACAGCATTGCGCTTGATGACGGGCAGCTCGATCGCGGCGCGATTGCGCCCGATCGGGCGGCGGATCGTCTGCTCGGACCGGGATTTTCGACCAACCTCCGGCTCCATTCTACGAACGACCGGCCGGGGGACGGCTTTTTCGAAGAGTCCGAGTTATCCGACAGCATGGATTCAGCGACCCGATCATGGCTCGCGCGCCGGCTTCCCGACGTGGGGCTGGCGCTGAAGTCGATCCTCGCTTTCTGGCTTTTTTACATGGTGCTGGTGACACTGCGCAGCCTGGTGCTCCAGCTTCCTGATTTCTGGGGCCTTCTCGAGCGGCGCGTTTTCGGGACCCTGTTCGGTGCCTTCGTGACCTTCCTCGTTTATCTGGGGCTCCGTCCGCTCGCGGCCGCCAGCCTCAACCGCAAGGCAATCATCGCGGCCCTGATGTGCCTGCCTGCCTCGGCCGCCTTCGCGACCATGAACTACGCCATCTTCTACGTCCTTGCGCCGCTCGACGGGGCCAAGAACGACCTCAGGAAATACGACATGACGCCGGCTGAGATGGCGCTGCAGTCGATCGCCGAGAATACCCTGAGCTGGTACTTCCTGTTCGCGGCCTGGGCCTCGCTTTATGTGGCGATGAGCTATGCGACGCAGCTCCGCGCCTCGGATCGCCGCGCCGCCGCCTTCGCGCGGGAGGCACAGGAGGCGCAGCTTCGCGCGCTCAGATATCAGATCAACCCGCATTTCCTGTTCAACACGCTGAATTCGCTTTCCTCCCTGATTCTTTCCCAGCGGACCGACGTTGCGGAAAAGATGATCATGAACCTCTCCACCTTCTTCCGGACAACCTTGTCGGCCGACCCAACGGCCGACATTTCGCTCGACGAGGAGATCAGGCTCCAGCGGCTCTATCTCGACATAGAGCAGGTGCGCTTTCCCGAACGGCTCAACGTCGAGGTTGATATCCCCCAGGCGCTCGGCAGCGCGCGCGTTCCAATTCTGATCCTCCAGCCGATCGTCGAGAATGCGATCAAATATGGTGTGGCCCGCTCCCGCCGCCCGGTGACGCTACGTATCTCGGCCCATGAGGAGGCCGGGCGGCTCCACCTCAAGGTGAAGGACGACGGCGAGGCCGCGAGCGCCGATGCTTCCGTCGCTTTGGGGGCGGGTGTCGGCCTCAACAATGTCTGCGAGCGGCTGATCGCACGTTACGGCGTTGAGGCAGGCTGCTTCCACGGCCCCGATCCGGAGGGCGGCTTCACCGTTCACGTCATCCTGCCGGTGGTGCGCAATGGCTGAGCCGCTTCGAGTGATGGTGGTCGACGACGAGCCGCTGGCGGTCGAGCGCCTGCAGCTGCTGCTCGCCCGCTGCGAAGGCGTCGCCTTGGTCGGCACCGCTTCCGACGGCGAGGCCGCGCTCCGGCTCGCCGAAGCGTTGCGGCCCGATGTCATGCTGCTCGACATTGCGATGCCCGGAATGGACGGCATCGAGGTTGCGCGCTCACTTGGCGCATCGACCGTCGATCCGGCCGTTATCTTCATCACCGCATTCGACAATTTCGCGGTGGCGGCGTTCGACGTCGCGGCCGTCGATTATTTGATGAAGCCGGTGGACGGCGAGCGCCTTGCGCGAGCACTAGGCCGCGCCCGTGACACACTCGGAAAGGGCGGCAGGCAGCGCAGCGCGCCGTCCCGCTATGTCGAGGAATTCTGGGTGCCCGATCAGCACGGCCTGGTCCGGATCGCCGCGCGGGACATCGATCGGATCACTGCCGAACGCGATTATATGCGCCTCCATGTCGGCCCGAGGAGCTGGCTCATCTACCGCACGATCGGCAAGCTCGAGGAGGAGCTCGATCCCGAGCTGTTCATCCGCGTCCACCGGTCGGTGATCCTGCGCCGCGATACCATCGCCGGCCTCAGCCGCGACACCGCCGGCCACTGGGCGGCCCGTCTCCGCGACGGCGGCGAGATCCGCATCGGCCGCAGCCATATCGGCGGCGTGAAGAAGCTCGCCGGCCTACCCTGACGGCTGCTCGGCAGCACGCATTTGGCCCCGCCAAATTGCTTCTTGGTCTACGCCGCGGCCTCGGCAGCGTCTTCGGGCGATAGGCCAGGAGAGAGAGCGATCGTGGAGGGGAAGACGCTTGGGCCGCGGCCGCTTCAGCTCAGCAGCAGCGGCTGATGCCGCCGCCAACGCCGAAACGCCGCTCGGTGCGGTTGCGGAGGAATTCGGCGCGGCTCATCACCGGCTCGCCTGGATGTTCGGCACGGCGGTGCGCCGCATAGGCTTCGTAATCGGGAACGCCGACCATCAGCCGGGCCGTTCTGGCGGCCTGGGCCGCTGCGTCACGCCAGCGCATCGGCCACCTCTCGGGTCGTCGGCACGTCCGAGCGCCGCGCCGAAGCGACCGAACGGACGCCGTAGAAGACGATAGCCAGCACCACGGCGATGAAGAGCGCGCAAAGGGAGGCGTTCACATAATCGTTGAAGATCACCTGGCGCATCTGGGC
>JALYGI010000396.1 GCA_030777185.1 Pseudomonadota bacterium | reverse complement strand
TCGTTGGAATCTCTTCCAGAATGCCGCCGAGACCAGATGGTAAGCTGCAACAAAGAGAAGAGCGAAGCCGACACCGATCATTCAGAACCCCCTGCGCATTCTGGCGCTGCTAACCGTCAGGCTCTTCGAGACGCTGGCCGGTCGATCTGGTGGGCACTTCTGCTGATCATTACTTGGACATAGGGGGTCTGGTGTGGGCTGTTTTACCACCCCTCATCAGCAATCTAGCCCATCTTTCGAAACTCATTCCCGTCGTGACTGGCGTTATGACTCCATCGGCGAGGCCAAGAACAATCTGATCTGAACGTCCGCAATGGATCGTTCTCAGACCTTCAGCGCCAGATGTCTGTCGACACTTGCGTCAAGCTACAGGTTGTTTGCCACTCGGGTGGACCAGTAGGAGGTTGAGCGGCTCGGAAGGCGCGCCAACTCGCGTCCTTCGGCTCCGCGCTTCGGAAGAGGAGAACAGGGATGAAGAGCGGGGCGGCCGACACCTTTCGAATCGGCGGCGACCTCGAAGTTCGCCGCCTCGGCTTCGGCGCAATGCGCCTCGTTGGGCCCGACGTTTACGGCGAACCGGCGGATCCAGCCAATTCACTCGCGGTGCTGCGCCGCGTCGTAGAGCTCGGCGTCGATTTGATTGACACCGCCGAGGCCTACGGGCCGGAGATCAACGAACGGCAGATTGCCGAAGCGCTGGCGCCCTATCCGCCGCACTTGGTCGTCGCGACCAAGTGCGGCATCGATCGCCGGGCGCGCGATAGGGGCCAGACCCGGACGAAGGGTTCGCCCTCTGAGATCCGCGCTTCGTGCGAAGGCAGCCTCCGGCGCCTGCAAATGGAGCGGATCGACCTGTACCAGCTGCACCGGATCGACCCGGCAGTGCCGATCGAGGAATCGGTCGGTGCTCTGGCCGACCTCCAGCGCGAGGGCAAGGTGCGGCACATCGGCCTTTCGGAAGTCAGCGTTGAGCAGATCGAGCGCGCCAAAAAGGTGGCGCAAATCGCCACCGTGCAGAATCGCTACAACGTCGCTGACCGTGAGCACGAGGCGGTCCTTGACCATTGCGAGGTGAACGGGATCGGCTTCATCGCCTGGTATCCCCTCGGCAGCGGGGCTTTGTCCGCGACGGGCGGACCGCTCGATCCGATAGCACGGCGCCTCGGCGTCACCCCTTCCCAAGTCGCGCTCGCGTGGCTGCTCGCGCGCTCGCCGGTGCTGGTGGCGATCCCCGGCACCAGCAGTGTGGCGCACCTGGAGCAGAATGTCGCGGCGGCGCGGGTCAGGCTGACGGCCGATGACATGTCCGAGTTGAATCGGCTGTCGAAGCCCGCCTCCGGACCGGAAACAGAAGCAGAGCCAAGCGGCTAGTCTCCGGGAAGGATGGACAGCAGACATTGCCGTCACCTTGCCAAGGCTTCTCCCGGGCGCCTATCAAGTCACTGCATCAAAAGGACGGAGCGGATCATGCAAGTTAAAGGCATTCTGTCAAAAAGCGTTGCCGCTTTCCTTATCGCAGCGTTGGCGGTCCCTGCGGTGCAGGCGGCTCAACTTGCCGGCTCCCGCGGCAAAGTGGTGGCCGCGATTGGTCCCAATCATGCTGAGGCCGTGGAGCGCCTTCGTACATGGATCGCCCTCCCCACCATCGCAAATATGGGCCTCAACCACTCGGAAGGCGCTGAACATATGCGGCAGCTGGCGCTCGATGCAGGGTTCCAGAAGGCCCGCATCGTACCGACCAAGGGCGTCGACGGCGTGTTCGCTACGCTTGATGCAGGCGCCAAGCACACGCTGGCGATCTACTTCATGTACGACGTCAAGCATTACGATCCCGCTGAATGGTCAGCGCCGCCGCTCGAAGGCCGTATCGTCGACAGGCCGGGCGAAGGCAAGGCGATGGTCGGTCGCGGCGCGGTAAACCAGAAAGGGCCGCAGGCAGCATTCCTCGCCGCTCTCCACGCCTTCAAGGACGCGGGCGTGAAGCCCCCGGTGAATCTTGTTCTTGTGGCCGAAGGCGAGGAAGAAATTGGCTCCACGCACTTTCAGGAGATTACCTCCGACCCGGAAGTACGAGCTGCGCTCCGCCGTTCAGTAGGGATCATGATGCCGTCCACCGGACAGGACCCGGACGGTTCTGCCTCGATCGATCTCGGCGCCAAAGGCGTCATCGAGGTCCAGCTCGTCTCCAGCGGCGAGAAATGGGGTCGCGGCCCGGCCAAAGATGTCCATTCCAGCCTGATGGCGATTGTCGACAACCCGGCCTGGCGGCTCGTCAAGGCCCTCGACACGCTGGTAGCAGATGACGGCTTCACCCCCACCATCGACGGCTGGTTCGAAAATGTGAAACCCTTGTCGGAGCGTCAGAAGCAAATGATCGCGGCCGACTATACGCCCGAGAAAGCGGCCCAGAGGATGGCTTCACTCGGGGTGAAGCGCTGGATCAAGGATGAGGACGGCCTGACAGCGCAGTATCGGCTGGCATCGCAACCGACCGTCAATATTCAGGGGCTCGTCTCGGGCTACACCGGGCCGGGCGGGAAGACAATCTTGCCTGGGCGGGCGGAGGCGAAGCTCGATTTCCGGCTGGTCCCCGATATGACGGCGGAAGAGGCGGAACGGAAGCTTCGGGCCCATCTGGTGAAACGAGGCTTTGGCGACGTCGAGGTGACTGTCAGCGGCGGTTACAGCCCCACCGAAACCAAAGAAGATGCGGTGGTGATCAAAGCCGCGGCTGCGGCCTACCGAGGCGCCGGCATCAATTACAGCATCGATCCGCGCCGAGCCGGCAGCTGGCCCGGTGTGATGTTCACCGGAGCCCCGCTGAAGATGGCGGCAGGCCATTTCGGGTCCGGGAGGGGCGGCGGCGCCCATGCTCCTAACGAATGGCTGCTCATCGAGAGTAGCAATCCAAAGGTGGCGGGCTTCGATGGACAGGCGAAGCTGTTCGTGGACTATCTCTATGCCGTCGCCAGTGAGGCTGAAGCAGCACGTTGATCGCAGGCGCCGGCGCGCATTCTTCTAGACTCGGTCCCGCTTATGCCGAACTGCGAACGAGTCTATGTTCCCTTTGATTGGCGTGCTTTGACGAGCCGTCAGGTCATTCCACCTGACTAGAAAGCACTCTGATGCTTCTTGGCTTGCGTTCCGTCGGATGAAGCCCGCCGCCTGTAGACGATGGCTACTTCTCGTCCCTCAGTGCTTCCGCGCGTTCCTCATATTCTTGCGCCATCGCAAGAAGTGCCTGCCGCAATTTCTCGTCCGTTGCGGTCCTGGCCACCGTTCGGCAGCGCTCCGCCTGCTTGAGCAGATATTCTGGCTCATTTTCGTCCATTCGCCTGTTGGATTGGCGCTATTCATCGGCAGGGACAACCTGTGCATTTTACGTGTCCCAGTCCGACACATTCGCTCCTGTCATCCGGCCGTCCCGGCGGCCTCCGCGCCATCGGCGGCGGCCTCGTGATGAAGCGGCCTCCGTAAAACTTGGGCCATTTTCCTGGATCCTTGGGCAGAATGTGCTCGGCCGAGTTCGGCCAACAGCGGCCGTTCCGCTCACCGGGCGAAAAACGGCTTGGCGAGCGACTTGCGAATGAAAACGCCTCCATGCTCATTGCTTTGGTATACTGTAGAGCGTTTCTCGCTCGTCGACCGCGGCTATTTTCTGCCGATGGAACGGGTATCGGACCTGCGGAAGCTGGGGATCAATGTGTCTGCACTCAGAGCATCGTCGGTCGATGGGTTGCGCGTAGAAGACGCACCCAATGCGAGCACTTCCGACCCGAACAGGACGGCGTATCTCTCCGAACGTTTGCTCATGGAAAAAAGGGGCGGCGGAACGCAGCGTGGGCGTGCTGGCAGCGTGCAAGCACCTGAAGCTCGCCAATTTGTTCGCGCGGCGGCTCGGCAGTTTGAAGCCTCCAGTCGCAGCATAAAGCCAAATATGGCCCGGCGGTCCTTTTGAAGGTCAGGCGGACGCGTCCGGCCTCAGCAGCGTAGGGGCACTGGAACTCCAAGAGTATCATACTCAGAATGCCTGGAGCGGTTCGACCATAAGACGGCATATTATACGTGGCGGCTGGCGACTTAATCTCGATCAGCGGCTTTGGCTGGTAAGGGATCGGTGCGGGATGGGTAAGCGCTTTGTGGGAGCGGTATTGGAGACAGCACCGCTGCTGATCGTTCTAAAGATCGCGGCGCCGCTTCTCAGAGCGGCGATGCCGCGTGGCATATCGCCATGTCAGCAAGATCGTCAGCGGGATGAGGACCAACAACAAGTAGGCCAGTTGCTGCCTATCCATTGCGGCTGCTTGGCTCGGGTTGCACACTCACGCAGAAGAGCTCTCGTCCGGTGAAGGATTGTCACCCTTGGATTTCTTAGGCTTTGCGAGGATGTCGAGCATCACGTGGTCGGAACTGCTCCGCCGCCTTCTCCGCCTGGATGAGCGGTGAGTGCTTTCCTCCGCGTGAGAACCTTCACGTCCAGCGGAGAGGTCAACCCATGTGTGCTTGGAGCGACGGGATGTTGAAAGCTTGTTGTGCGCTCGCTCTTTCCTGCGCACCGCGATCTTGTTGATGATGAAAAAGGCGATGGACGCGATCCCTATGAGGACCAGGATCAAGATCAGCGCCTGAGCGATGGGCTCTAGCTGGGCGTCTAAATTCTCACCGCCCATGACCAAATTCTCTGCTGTTCGCACTGAGGAGGGCGGACCGGAGAGAGTGCTCCCTAATCTCTCCGGCCCTGGCCGCCCAAACTTGGGGGAAGCGAGCGGCCTGAGTCTCGTCTAACTCAGCACATTTAGATTCAGTCTCGAAAAGAAGTGCGGCATTGTCCCTTCTTGGTGCCGAAAATCTTCTGATGGGATAACTGGCGGCGGCGATAGCATATCCCTAATTACGAGTGGCCGCATTTTAGCGTTAGCGAATTCGGTGAACTCAATATCCGCACCTTCCTCCTCTCGCTCCCAAGCTCCCATGAGACTCAGCTTCAGACGACTCCGTTCAAACGCGACGCGGGGGCTTCATCTACTGGAGGCGGATCAAGAGCTCCGACACCATGCTTTTCTCGGAAAGCGCTAGGGTCCGTGCCGTATGAAGCCTTGAACGCCCTCGAAAAGTGACTGCGGCTCGCGAATCCCGCTGTCCCTGCGATCACTTTGACCGGCAATGGCGTGGAACGCAGCAATTGCGCAGCATGATGGAGGCGCGCCTTTGCCACGAACATCATTGGGCTCATATCAAAAGCGTCTTTGAACTGGGTCGCAAACCTCGACCTGCTCATGCCCGCGGCCGACGCCAGGCTGTCTAGCGTGTGGCAGCCAGAAGGCCGATCCAGAACGGCGGTGATCGCCTTGCTAAAACGGGGATCTGGCAAAGCTTCCATCAAGATGCCGCGCGGCCCGCGACGCGATATAAACTGGCGAATGAGAAGTACGAGGCACACCTTCATTAGCGCGCTGGTGAGCGCCCGACTTCCGACGTGAGGCTCGGTCAACTCAGCAAGCATGAGTTCGTAGGCTTGCCGAACAATCGCAGTGTCACCAAGGTTGTGGGTGATCGGCGTTTTGATTCTGTCGAAAAGACCAAACGAGCCGGAGAAGCTGGCGAGCACGATCCCTGAAACGTATCGAAGGTCACCTGCCCCCCCGCCTGTCGCGTCACAGACGAGAACCCCGTCGTGCCCAATGACACAATGCTCAGTGGCGATGACGTCACAGTCGGGCTCTTTGTCCGCTGCGACGTGAAGCGGAACGGCGGGCGGGATTAGCGCGATGCTCCCGGGAGGGCAGACGACCGGCTCGCATCCTGGGATGTCCATGTGCATGGTCCCTGCCAGCACATAATGAACCATCAAGGCATTGATCGGAGGCGCGACCAGCCGGTGACTGCGGCGGAGTTCACAGAAGGCGAGTGTCTGGACATCTACGTCCAATGTTACAAGCAGGCGGTCTAGGTCGCTTTGGGGTTTCATCAGTCGTAGACTCTAGCCGCGAGAAAGCTGTTTGTGGACGAGACCGCCCGAGGCGGTCAATCCGGGGCTAACCGCGC
>JALYGI010000395.1 GCA_030777185.1 Pseudomonadota bacterium | reverse complement strand
CCGGTCGACCGGTGGAAAGTCGAAGGTGGCGCGGCGGCCGTCGCCGCTCTTCTCGTCCCCTCGGCTGTACTTGCCGGTAAGCAGGCCGCCGCCAGCGGACTCCAGACCATCAGACCGACCTCTTCGGACAGCATCATCGGCACCAGCTCGCGCTCGAGATCACGGCCGGCAACCGTGTAATATGCCTGGAGCGAGACGAAACGATGGAGGCCCATGCGCTCGGAAATTCCAAGCGCCTTGACGATCTGCCAGGCCGCCCAATTGGAGACGCCGATGTAGCGGACATGGCCATGGCTCACGAGCGTGTCGAGCGCGAGAAGGGTTTCCTCCATCGGCGTTGCAGGATCGAAACCATGGATCTGATAAAGATCGACATGATCGAGCTGAAGGCGCTTCAGGCTCGCCTTGGCGGCATCGATCAGGTGGTAACGCGTATTGCCGCGGCCGTTGGGGCCTTTTCCCATCGGGCCGAACCCTTTTGTGGCGACAACGATCTCGTCGCGCCTCACCCCCAGGGTCTTCAGCGCCTGGCCGGCAATCTCTTCGGACAGGCCGCCTGCGTAGACATCGGCCGTGTCGATGAAGTTGATCCCGGCGTCGATCGCGCTCCGCACGAGGTCGTTGGCGTCCTCCTGCTGCACGGCGCCGATCTGCCGCCACATGCCTTCTCCGCCGCCGAAGGTCATGGTGCCGAGGCAGAGCTCCGACACGAAGAGGCCCGTGCGGCCGAGCTTATTGTATCGCATGTTTGGCTTTCATGAGGTGTTCCGGGTCCCTCACCAACGCACGAGCGGGTAGGGAGCCTCAGGTGCAAACCTGGGTTTCTTTGGAGCAGCCGCCGGAAGGGCGAGCCCCATAGACTCGTCCCCGGTTACGCTGAACCGGGAACAGTCTATTCCCTTTGTCGCCGTGCTTTCCGAGCCGTCAGGCGATTCCACCTGACTAGAAAGCACTCTAGGCCGAGGCGCGTGCGGCGATCCGTTCCCGGACCACCTGCTCCAGGATGGTGAGCGGCATCGCGCCTCGCAGCAGCACCTGGTGGAAATCCCTGAGGTCGAACCGGGCGCCAAGCTTGGTTTTCGCCTCTTCGCGCAGGTTCACCCAACGTGTGTGACCAACCTTGTAGCTCGTCGCTTGGCCGGGCCAGACCGTATAGCGGTCGATCTCGCTCTGGCTGCGTCCGCGGGCAATGCCCGTGGTGCGGATGAAATAGTCGGTCGCCTGCTCGCGCGACCACCTCTTGGCGTGGATGCCGGTATCGACGACGAGCCGGGTCGCCCGGAATAGGAAGGACTGCAGCATGCCGGCGCGGGCGAGCGGATTGCCTTCGTACATCCCCATCTCGTCGGCCAGCTGTTCGGCGTAGAGCGCCCAGCCTTCGCCATAGGCCGAATAGAAGCTGTGGCGGCGAATGAGCGGGATCTCGGACGATTCTTGGGCGAGGCTTCCCTGCAGGTGATGTCCCGGCACGGCTTCGTGATAGGTGAGGGTGGGCAGGCCGAACTTCGGCCGGTCGAAGGTATCGCGCAGGTTGATGTAGAAGATGCCGGGCCGTGAATTGTCGAGCGGCGCGCGGTCGTAATAAGCGCCCGCCGATCCCGCCTGGATGAGCGGCGGCACCCGCCTGGCCTCGACTTTTGCCTTCGGAAGCGTCGCGAATGCCTCAGGGAGCCGCGCATACATGGTCGCGATCTGGCGGTTGAGATCGGCGATCAGGGCGGCACGGCCCTCGTCCGTATTGGGATAAAGCTGGTCCGGGCGCTTGTTGAGTTCGGTCAGCCGCTCGCCGGCGGTGCCTCTGGTGAGGCCCGCGCCTTTCAGGATCGGATCAAGCTCGGCTTCGAGCGCCGCGACTTGCTCGAGGCCGAGCCGGTGGACCTCTTCCGGCGTGAGCTTGGTCGTGGTCGCCGCCTCCAGCGCACCCGCATAATAAGCCTGACCGTCCGGCAGCCGCCAAACGCCTGCGTCATGCGTGGCGCGCGCGCGCAGCTCGGTGATGAGGGCGATCTGCCGGTCCAACGCCGGATAGACCCGGCCCGCAACGATCGTCTCCGCGGCGGGGCCATAATTCGAGCCGAGCTTCCTCGCGGCGGCGCGCCGGGTGAGCGACGTGACGAGCTGTGAGCTTGCCGCCGGCTGGCCCCGCAGCGTTCGGAGCTGGTTCAATGCCATGTCGAGGACATAGTCAGGAGCGAAGACGCCGCCTGCCGCATCCTGCCGCTGCCGCTCCAGGCTCTGGTCGAGCGCTGTCGGGAACGCCGCCAGCCGCGCGAGATAGGCGGCCGCATCTTGCCCGTTTTCGATCGGATGCTCGTCGTCGAGGAAGCTGGGAATGCTGCGGTAGGGGCCGGTGAGCTGGCTGATCACATAAGGCGAGAAGCGGCCTCCCGCCGAACCATAGGAGAAACGCTGGTTGGCCGCGATCCCGTTGGCGAGGCCATATTCCATCACGTCATAATCGACCCGCGCAGCGGCCGACAGCATCGAGCGATCGATTTTTCGAAGGGCGGCGAGCTCCGCCCGGGCGCGCGCCAGGTCCCTTGCCCTGCCGCGGGCGGAATAATCGTCGAGCCTGCTCCTCAAGTGCGCCCGTTCGCCCACGTCGAGACCGAGCCCCGTCGCCTGTTCCGGATTGTCCTCGAGCCGATCAAAGAAGAAGCGGTCCAGAAGCGCCCGCAGCCGCGCGTCCTCGCGTCCGCTCCCTGCGCGGCCAGCCGGGCCGGAGACGCAGGAGGTGAGGGAGGCGCCAAAAGTGGCGGCGCCGGCGGCAGCGATGAATGAGCGGCGATCCATGCGCCGACCCTTGCGTCCGGTGCATGCGCCTCGTCAACTTCAGCTTTGCGGGCCACGAGTCACTGACCAGAGCGACACTCGGCTGATTTCCCCGCCTTTATTCGTGCTTGGCCACTGCTTATGACACCGGTAACCTTGGCTGCGACTCGACGGTAAGATGGAGAAGCAGGATGGGCGGATGGGTTTTCGGCTTGGCCCTGGCGGGGGGCGGTCTCATGGCTGCCGATGGACCCGCGGCCGCGCAAGCGTCGCCCTCGTTCGCAGCGAACGTCTGCGACATCACCCGCTACGGTGCACGAGGAACGCGCGTGTTCGAAGACACGAGCGCGATCCAACGCGCGATCGACGATTGCCATTCCAAAGGGGGCGGGACCGTGACGGTGCCGCGCGGCGAATATCTGATCGGGCCGATCTTCTTGAAATCGAACATTCGCCTCGACCTTGCTCCCTATTCGGAGCTGGTGGGCATCGCCGACGAGCAGCCGTACAAGGTCACGGAGGCGACGAAGCCCTATGTGACCAACGCCGGTTGGATTGCGCTCATCAACATCGCCGATGCCGAGAATGTGGCCATCACGGGCAAGGGACGGATCGACGGGCAGGGGGCGAGCTGGTGGGAACGCTGGCGCGAGCAGGCGCGGCGCAACAAGCGCGGCGGCAGCACGAACCGGCCGCGGCTGGTTCACGCGGTACGTAGCCGAAACCTGCTGTTCGACGGCGTCGGCCTCTTTAACTCGCCGAGCTTTCATCTGGTGGTGAAGGATTCGGAAGACGTGACCGTCAACGGAATGAGCTTCGTCGCGCTGGCGCATTCGCCGAACACCGACGCAATCGATCCGATAGACACTCGGAACATGCGGATCACCAACAACTTCTTCGATGTCGGCGACGATGTCGTCGCCATCAAGTCGCTGAAGGTGAACCCAAAGC
>JALYGI010000394.1 GCA_030777185.1 Pseudomonadota bacterium | reverse complement strand
AGCTCGAGCTTGGTGATGCGCCCGTCATCGTCCTTGTCCGCCCGGGCAAAGCGCTTCTGCTCCTTGGTCTTCTCGGGCGCCGCGGGCGGTTCTGCCAATCCGGGCTGCTGCTGGAGCAGCGATCCGGCATAAGTGCGGGCCTCGGGAGCGGAGGGGATCAGCTCCTGCCGCTCGGCTCGGCTCTTCCAAATGAAGAAGCCCGCCGCAACCAACAGCAATGTGGAAAGTACCCCTCCGAAGAAACGCAGCATCGGCTCCTCCTGTGGATCGGACTGCAGGCTAACCCAAGCTTCGTTGCCCCGCAAACCGGATCAGCCAACACGTTCATTCTGGATCATCTGCCGGTAAGGCGGTGCCGAAACATGCGCAGCATCCGCCCCGGAGCGCCATGTTCCTCGAAACGCTCGGTGCCCCGTTCCACATCGCGCCGTGCAAGCGCGGCGAGCATGCCGAGCGGACGAAGCGCGGAGGGCCAGACGAGGCCCGCGCTTGGCGCCAGACGCTCCCCCGCTAAACTGATTGAAGCCGCCGCATCCTGCGCATGGCTGTGCCGGGCGAGGTCCACGAGCGCCCATCCCTCCCCCGCTTGCTCCATCTCCGGCGAAAGTCCGCCGGCCAGGATTGCTGCGGAATAGCGAAAGAGGAGCCCGCCCCGTGCAGCCGAATAGCTGGCCAAATCGGAGGCGGTGAGCGGGGCCTGGGAGAGAAGGACGGTCCAGCCCTCCTCCATTTCGGAGAGGGCGGAGCCGCTTACCCCGGCGGGAAGTATCTTCCCCGCGACGGCTTCCAATACTGGTTCCGCCGGCGCTTTTTCGAGATCCAGCTTCTCGAGCGCGTCGCGCCACCAGGTCAGCTTGATCTGGCTGATAAGCGGCTCGCGCCCGCCGGCGAGCACCCCCCCGAGGGCGGCGTCGAGACGCCAGAGCGCATCAACCGCCGGCCGCGCGGACGTGGGCACATAGGTGAGCGCGAGCGCCCGATCGGCGTCGAGCTCCGCCATGGTTCAGCTACGGTAGCAGACCTTCTTCGCTGCATCGACGACATCGCTCACCTTAATGAGCGCCATCCGCTCGAGATTGGCAGCATAAGGGAGCGGCACGTCGACATCGGTGACGCGCATCACCGGCGCGTCAAGATCGTCGAACCCTTCCTCCATCGCGATCGCCATCAACTCGGCCGAAATGGAGCAGACCGGCCAGCCTTCCTCGACGCAAACCATGCGATTGGTCTTGCCGAGGCTGCGCAGAACCGTCTCCTTGTCGAGCGGACGCAACGTCCTCAAGTCGATCACCTCGGCTTCGATTCCCTGCTCGGCAAGCTGGGCCGCTGCATCGAGCGCGACTCCGACACCGATCGAGTAGCTGACGAGCGTCACGTCCTTGCCCTGGCGCGCCACCCGCGCCTTACCGATCGGCAACACGTAATCATCGAGCTTGGGCACGTCGAACGTCTGTCCGTAAAGCAGCTCGTTCTCGAGGAACACGACCGGATCCTCAGTACGGATCGCAGCCTTGAGCAGTCCCTTCGCATCGGCCGCGGAATAAGGAGCGATCACGATCAGGCCCGGCACGTTCGCGTACCAAGGGCCATAATTCTGGCTATGCTGGGCACCGACGCGGCTGGCGGCGCCGTTCGGACCGCGGAACACGATCGGGCAGCGCATCTGGCCTCCCGACATATAATTCGTCTTGGCGGCAGAATTGATGATGTGGTCGATCGCCTGCATGGCGAAGTTGAAGGTCATAAACTCGACGATCGGCCGGAGACCGCCCATCGCCGCGCCGGTGCCGACCCCGGCAAAGCCATATTCGGTGATCGGCGTGTCGATCACCCGGCGCGGGCCAAACTCGTCGAGCAGACCCTGCGTCACCTTATATGCGCCCTGATATTCGGCAACCTCCTCGCCCATCACGAAGACGCGGTCGTCGGAGCGCATCTCTTCGGCCATGGCGTCGCGAAGCGCCTCACGAACGGTGGTCCGGACCATCTCCGTTCCTTGCCCCACCTCCGGCTCGATGCGGAGGCTGGCGGGCTCCTGCCCTTCCTTGGACCGCGCCTGCACCGTCGATTGCTGCGCCTGCGCCTCTTCGGCAGGCGTCGAGCTGATGGCATGGCCGTTATCCTCCGGCGCCGCCACCTGGCGGGCTCCGCCCGCGACGCCGTCGGCGTCCTCGCCTTCGCCCGCGAGAATGGCGATTACGGTGCCGACCTTCACCTCATCCGTCCCTTCGGCGACCAGGATCTTGGCGACGGTGCCTTCGTCGATCGCCTCGAATTCCATCGTGGCCTTGTCGGTCTCGATCTCGGCGAGGATCGTGCCGGAGGTGACCGAGTCCCCCTCCTTGACCAGCCACTTGGCGAGTGTTCCCTCCTCCATCGTAGGGGAAAGGGCGGGCATCTTCAGTTCAATCGGCATCAGTAGGTCTCGACCAGCACGTCTGTGTAAAGTTCGGAAGCGTCAGGCTCAGGCATCTGTTCGGCAAAATCGGCAGCCTCGGTGACGATGCGCTTGATCTCCCCGTCGATCTTCTTGAGCTGATCCTCCGCCACGCCCGCCGCCGCAAGCTCGCGCTTCACCGCCTCGATCGGGTCCGACTTCTCACGGACCGCCTGGACCTCGTCGCGCGAACGATATTTGGCCGGATCGGACATCGAATGTCCGCGATAGCGATAAGTCTTCAGTTCGAGCAGGATCGGTCCCTTCCCGGCGCGGACCCATTCGAGCGCAGTGGTTGCGGCGCCGCGGACCGCGAGCACGTCCATGCCGTCGACCTGAAGCCCATTGATGCGGAAGCTCTCGCCGCGGCGGTAGAGCTGGTCCTCGGCCGAGGAGCGGTTGACGCTGGTGCCCATCGCATATTGGTTATTCTCGATCACGTAGATGATCGGCAGCTTCCACAGCTCGGCCATGTTGAAGCTTTCGTAGACCTGGCCCTGATTGGCCGCGCCGTCACCGAAATATGCGAGGCAGACACCGCCGTCGCCTGCATATTTGTGCTTGAAGGCAAGGCCGGTGCCAAGGCTCACCTGCGCGCCGACGATGCCGTGGCCGCCGTAGAAGCGATGCTCGACCGAAAACATGTGCATCGAGCCGCCCTTGCCCTTGGAAATGCCGGCGGCCCTCCCGGTGAGCTCGGCCATGATCACGCGCGGATCGATACCGTAGGCGAGCATGTGGCCATGGTCGCGATAGCCGGTGATGACGCTGTCCTTGCCCGGCTCCAGCGCCGACTGCAGGCCAACTGCAACCGCCTCTTGGCCGATGTAAAGATGGCAGAAGCCGCCGATCAGGCCGAGCCCATAGAGCTGGCCGGCCCGCTCCTCGAAGCGGCGGATGAGCAGCATCTGGCGATAATATTCGAGCAGCTCCTCACGGGTCGCCTGGTGGCGCTGCGGCTCGGGCGGGCGTTCGCGGTTGGGGCGCAGATCGGAAACGGGTGGAGGCGCTGCCGTAGCGTCGGGATTGGTGCCGCGTTTCGACGATGCTGCCTTGGCCAAGGCCCTTCCTTTCCGGTCAGATGAGTTGGCGGCTCTATGGCTTCAAACGCAGGAGCGCGCAACGGGGGTCCCCCCTATGCGAAGCGGCCTTCGATGGGTGGAACCTGCAAGCTGGGACAAAGCATATCGCCGGCGGCGGCCAGCTTAGATCGGAAATGGGCAGAGCAGGAAATTCGCGCTCCGACTCAGGCCAGGGCTCAATCCTGGATTTCGATGATGACTTCGTCAGGGCGGACGAGGCCAAGCTCGCTGCGCACCATTTCGTCGGCGAGATCGGGGTCGGCGCGGCGCGGGTCGAGCAGAACGGCGCGGTGCGAGAGTCGCGCTCTTTCCTCCTCTAGCTGCGCAAGCTCCACCGCCCGCTCAGCCTTGAGCCGGCGATAATCGCCCCAGGAGAGGATCCCGTTCGAGCCGACGATCGCATAGCCAAGAAAGTTGGCAATGATCAGGAAAGCGACCGCCGGAAGCGCTGCCCGCTTGATCGCGCCGAAAGTGTTTTTAGTCCCCACCGCCATTGGTTAACAGAATCAGGAAAAGGCCCCGGAATCAACCCTTTTTTGGGCAAAGATCGTTCGTCCGGCATATTTTGCAGCCGAGCCGAGCTCTTCCTCGATCCGGATCAGTTGATTGTACTTGGCGAGCCGGTCGGAACGGGCGAGGCTGCCCGTCTTGATCTGCCCGCAATTCGTGGCGACCGCGAGGTCCGCGATGGTGGTATCCTCGGTTTCCCCGGAGCGGTGCGACATGACGGCGGTATAGCCGGCCCGCTGCGCCATCGAGACCGCTTCCAGAGTCTCACTCAGGGTGCCGATCTGGTTGACCTTGATGAGGATGGAGTTGGCGATGCCCTGCTCCAAGCCGCGGGCGAGCCGCTTCG
>JALYGI010000393.1 GCA_030777185.1 Pseudomonadota bacterium | reverse complement strand
TCTCCTCCTCCATCGGCAGCGCATCCATGTCGCCGCGGAGCAGCACTGCCCGGCCATTGTCGCCGCCGCCGCGCAGGCGCTTCCTGTGCTCCGCGAGCTCGGCCTCCCCGATGATGCGCCTCACGTGAACCCCAATGGCGGCGCCATCGCGCTCGGCCATCCGCTTGGCATGTCGGGCGCCCGCCTTGCGCTCACCGCGACGGAAGAGCTTCACCGCACCGGCGGCCGTTATGCTCTATGCGCGATGTGCATCGGGGTCGGCCAGGGCATTGCCCTAGTGATCGAACGCGTTTGACTGAACGCTGATAGTGACCCCCGAGGAGAAATAGAGATGGAGCAGGTCGAAAGTGATTGGGTCGCCACGGGCGAAGATTTGCTTGAAGGGGTGATCGAACTTCGGCGCGCGATCCACGCAGATCCCGAGATCGGCCTCGACTGCGCGCGCACCACCGCCAAGATCAAGGCCGCGCTTGCCGGCCTGCCGCTCGAATTTCGGGAGGGGCCCTCGACCTCTGGCTTGGTCGCGATCCTGCGCGGCGGCGGCGACAATGGCCGGGCAGTGCTGCTCCGCGGCGACATGGATGCGCTGCCGATGGAGGAGGAGACGGGGCTGCCCTTCGCCTCGAAAAATCCGGGGGCGATGCACGCCTGCGGCCATGACGCGCATAGCGCGATGCTGGTCGGCGCCGCCCGGGCGCTTTCGGGCCGCCGCGAAAGCCTGCCCGGAACCGTCGTCTTCATGTTTCAGCCCGGCGAGGAGGGCTATCATGGGGCACGCTTCATGATGGACGACGGCCTCATCGACGATGTCCTTCCCGGCCGCCGCCCCGATGCCGCCTTCGCCCTCCACATCTGGCCGAACATGCCGCGCGGCGCAGTCGTCGGCCGTGCCGGTCCGCTGCTTGCCTCCGCCGATACTTTGAGCGCGACGATCACCGGCCAAGGCGGTCATGCGGCCATGCCCCACGACAGCCTCGATCCCATTCCCGTGGCCTGCGAGATCGTCATGGCGCTCCAGGCGCACATCGCGCGGACGGTGCGCGTGACTGATCCTGCAATCCTCTCGATCACCAAGATCAATGCCGGCACTGCCCATAACATCATTCCGGGAAGTGCCGAGCTGCTCGGCACGCTGCGCACGCTTTCCGAAAAAACCCGCCAGCGGCTCTTCGAGAGCTTCCGGCGGATCGTCGAGCATATCGCTTTGGCTCACGGCCTCACCGCCGAAGCGCGGATCGACGAAGGCTATCCGGTTACGCAGAACGACGGACGCGCGATCGACCTCGTCCGGCGCTGCGCCCGCTCGCTCGGCGATCAGGATCCCTGGATCGAGCTTCCTTCGCCGATCATGGGTGCTGAAGATTTCGCTTATGTGCTTCGGGAAATCCCAGGAGCGATGGCGTTTCTCGGTGTGGCTCCGGAGGGCAGCGACCCTGCTGCCAATCCTCCGCTCCACAACACGCGCATGACGATCGACGAGGCAATGATGGCCAAGGGGGTCGCGCTTCACTGCGCCTTCGCCGAGCGATTTCTGACCGATGGGTTCGACTGAGCCGGATTGCCCCGCCGTGCGTTCTTCGCTCGAATAGATGCTCGCCAATTCGTTGACCGATCGGTCGGCGAATGGTAGGAGAAGATCATGTATACGACCGAATTGCATAAGACGCAGACCGTTCAAAATCTCGAGGATCCGGAGAAGCTCGCCGCCTTCGAGGCGCGGGTGGCGGCGGACGAGTTCATCGAGCCCAAGGACTGGATGCCGGAAGCCTATCGCCGCACGCTGACGCGGCAGATGTCGCAGCATGCGCATTCGGAAATCGTCGGGATGCTCCCGGAAGGAAATTGGATCGGCCGCGCTCCCTCGCTCCGCCGCAAGGCGATCCTCCTAGCCAAGGTGCAGGACGAAGCGGGCCACGGCCTTTATCTTTACTCCGCCGCCGAGACGCTCGGCACCAGCCGGGAGGAGATGATCGAGGCGCTCCATTCGGGCAAAGCGAAATATTCGACCATTTTCAATTATCCGACGCTCACTTGGGCCGATATCGGCGCGATCGGCTGGCTGGTCGACGGCGCGGCGATCATGAACCAGGTGCCGCTCC
>JALYGI010000392.1 GCA_030777185.1 Pseudomonadota bacterium | reverse complement strand
GCCGCACCCCCCGCGGCAAGGCGCCGATCAGCCCGCGCCGCTCACTGTCGGGAACGATGTCGGTCTCTGTGGTCACGTCACGGTCCTTGGCCTAGAGCCTTTCCCGACAAGGCGGCATCAGCAGGCGCGTCCTGCCCCGCAGGACGCAGCCATGTCCAGGGGACATGGCGACCTGCTGATCCTTGTCGGATCAGAAAGGCTCCAGATCAATGTCTTGAGCACTTCCCGGCCGAAAAACCGGTTCCCACATTTTCGGGAAGTGCCCTAGGGGGAAGCATGCCCGCAACCCCCGCCTGGCCTCCTTCAAGCCTCCCTCGCCTCTACGTGGTTCAGGCTCTTTCCAAAGGCGCCGCCCTCACCTTGGAGGGCGCGCAGGCCAATTACCTTTCGGCCGTGATGCGGCTCGGCCCCGGCGCCCAGGTGAAGCTGTTCGACGACAAGACCGGCGAATGGCTCGCCGAAATCGCCGAAGCGGGAAAGAAGCGCGTCACGCTTGGGATCACCGAGCATCTGCGCGAGCGGGAACCCGTCCCCGATCTCTGGCTGCTCTTTGCGCCGATCAAGCGAGGCCGCATCGACTGGATCGTCGAGAAAGCCACCGAGCTCGGCGTCGCGCGCCTGCTCCCCGTCATCAGCCAGCGCACGATCGTCGACCGGACGAACACGGATCGGCTTCTCGCCCACATGATCGAGGCTGCCGAGCAATGCGAGCGCACTACCCTGCCCACGCTCGATGATCCGCGGAGGCTGGAGCTGGTTCTTCGAGATTGGCCGGAAGAGCGCGCCCTGTTCTTCGCGGACGAAGGAGGCGGAGAGCCGATGCTGGAGGTCGTCGGCCCCGGCCCGGCGGCCATCCTGATCGGCCCCGAGGGCGGCTTCACCAATGAGGAGCGGGCCGCAATTCGCGCCCTCTCCTCCGCCCGCCCCGTCTCGCTCGGCCCCCGTATCCTGCGTGCGGATACCGCCGCAATTGCCGCGATCAGCCTCTGGATGGGAGCCGCGGGAGATTGGGGCCGCGCGCCCATCCGGTAGCAAGCCGAAACGGACTGGCGGCCCCCCTCCGCCGCCGCTATGGGCGCCGTCGATGACGACCCGTACCGACAGCGCCAAGGCCGATCCGACGATCGAGAGCCTCGAGGATCTTCTCGCCCCGTTCGCCGGCGGCGAGAAACCGTCGGCGAGGTGGAGGATCGGCACCGAGCACGAGAAGTTCGTCTACCGCCGGGAGGACCATCGCGCGCCCTCCTATGACGAACCCGGCGGCATACGCGATCTCCTGATGGCGATGACTGAATATGGCTGGCAGCCGGTGGAGGAGAACGGCAAGGTCATCGCCCTCTCCGGTTCCGACGGCACCGTCAGCCTGGAGCCCGCCGGCCAGCTCGAACTCTCCGGTGCGCCGCTCGAGCATCTCCACCAGACCTGCGCCGAGGCCGGGCGGCACCTGCGTCAGGTGAAAGAGGTGGGCGAGAGGCTCGGCGTCGGCTTTCTTGGCGTCGGGATGTGGCCCGACAAGGCCCGGTCCGACCTGCCGATCATGCCCAAGGGCCGCTATGCGATCATGCTCCGCCACATGCCGCGCGTCGGCAGTCTCGGCCTCGACATGATGCTCCGGACCTGCACCATCCAGGTCAATCTTGATTATTCATCCGAAGCCGACATGGCGCAGAAATTCCGGGTCGGGCTGGCGCTCCAGCCGCTCGCCACCGCATTATTCGCCAATTCGCCCTTCACGGAAGGCAAGCCAAACGGCTTCCTCTCCTTCCGCAGTCACATCTGGTCCGACACCGATCCCTTCCGCACCGGCATGCTCCCGTTCGTGTTCGAGGACGGATTCGGCTACGAACGCTACCGCGATTACGCGCTCGATGTGCCGATGTACTTCGTCTACCGCGACGGCGCTTACATCGACGCCGCCGGCCAGTCTTTTCGCGATTTTCTGCTTGGGCAGCTTCCCGCGCTTCCCGGCGAGAAGCCACGCCTGTCCGACTGGAACGACCATCTCTCCACCGCTTTTCCCGAGGTTCGCCTCAAGAGCTTTCTCGAGATGCGCGGCGCGGACGGCGGCCCCTGGAGCAAGATCTGCGCGCTTCCCGCCCTTTGGGTCGGCCTGCTCTACGATCAGGCCGCGCTCGATGCCGCGTGGGACGAGGTGAAGCACTGGACTCTCGACGAGCGCCAGCGCCTCCGCGACCAGGTGCCCAAGCTTGGCCTCGGCACACCGACACCCCGCGGCGAACCGCTCGCTCAGCTCGGCGCCCGCATCCTCGACATCGCCGAAGCCGGCCTCAAAGCCCGCGCCCGCTTCAACGCGGCCGGCGACGACGAAAGCGGGTTCCTCAGCCCGCTGCGCGAAACGCTTGGCCGCGGCGCCACGCCTGCCGAACTTCTCCTCGAACGCTATCATGGCGAGTGGCAGGGCGATGTCAGCCGCGTCTATGAAGAGATGAGCTTCTGAGCGAAGCGGGATCAGCAACGCTGACCAAGATCGCTTCAGCCTCGGCGGAAGCTCCTGACCTGGATCCTGTTACTCACTCCGCCGGAACAGGCGCCTTCTGGCGAAGGTTCAGCCGGCGCAGCAGCCGCGGTATCGGGCCGTTCCGCTCCATCCAGTCGGCATAATCGCGATAGGCGGGATCGGCCATCAGGTGCCACTCCTCCGTCCGGGCACGCCAATAATAGACGCCGCTTACCATCGCGAGCAGCACGGTGTTGCGGATCATGTCGACCGGATTGCCCGTGGTGGCGAGGAAGGGAAGCGTCGCCAACCACCAGAACAGGTTCTTGGACAAATAGGCCGGGTGCTTGGTCCATGCATAAGGCCCGTGGGTGAGGATACCGCGATTGGTGAGGTTGGAAAAACGCAGGCCAAAGGCCACGGTCGCCCAGGCATAGACGATGTGGAGCGCCACCAGCAGGAAGGCGACGATCGTCATCGGAGCCGCATAGCCGTTCAGCCAATAGGCCCAGGCCCCGTCTCCTGCCGTTCCGGGATGGTAATCGAGCGGGCCCCCGCCGCCCATCAGAATGAAGGGCGGGTAGCAGATGAGCGCCGCCGCCCATCCCGCCGCATAGGGATTGGCCGAGCGGATATGGGCATCGAGCGGCTTCATCGTCAGCACGTAGCCGACGGTGGCGAACATCACGTCCACCATGAAGGTCAGCTTGGCGAGCCAGACGGTAAAGGCGATGGGGCTCGACACGATTTCGGCGAGTGAGGACTCCACCGCCCCCTTCCAATTGCCCGGAAGCGTCGAGATCATGAAGGCCAGAAAGAAGCCCTTGATCGCCCAGCAGCGGGCATGCTCGTAAAGCATCTCGCGGTCGGCCTGGTGCTGCTTGCCCGCGATCAGCTGCCCGAGATGCCAGGCGCCATCGCGCGGCTCCTTGAGCCGCCGGTCCAGCCAAAGGATATAGGGCACGGACAGTGCGAGGAGCGGGATCGAGCCCACGCCAAGCACGTACATGGAGAAGAGATAGGCGCCGTCCCAATACCAGCGGCCGATGCAGTAAAGGCCGGCGATCACCGCCCAGGTCACCCACAGCCCCGCGATCTTGGCGATCGAGATGTCGAGCGTTTCGGTGATCGGCCGCGGTGGCGCGTCCCAGTCGATGCCCGTCGTCGGATTGCGGTGCACCTTGTCGACGAAAAGCGACCAGGCGATCATCGGCACCCCGCAGGCGAAGAGGCCGCACAAGGCTGCGAGCCATCCTTCCGCCCCGACCGCCCGGCAGATGCCCGCCCAGCCGAGCAAACCGACGAGCCCCGCGACGCCCACGCCGGTGCTCACGGCCGATTTCGGGCGCGGGTCTCCGCTTATGACGGTCTCGATCCTCGTTTCCGCATTCATGACGCGGGTTTATAATGAAAAACGTAAGGAAGCTGTGAAGCGCGTGGTCGCCGATGTTCCGGACCGGGACAAATTCGTAATTCTACCTGCTGCCGGTAAGCGGTTCTTAAAGCTCTATCCTTCAATTGCCGCATTGGGGACGGCCATTCGGATTCTGCACCTGCGGCCGTACGGGAGGGACGATGCGGACCAATGCTGTCGAGGAGACCACCTTCTCGTTTTCACGGGAGGCGCCGCAGCCTTGCGACCGGCGGTCGGGGCCGCGCCACATCACAATCCTGAGGGTTGGCACGATCGTGATCGACGGTCGGCACGAGCTTTGCCTCATTCGGAATATTTCCGCGGGGGGGCTGATGGCCCATGTCTATTCCGCGCTGAAGCCCGAGCAGAGGATCGAGGTGGAGCTCAAGACCCACCAGAGGGTGGTCGGAAAGGTGAGCTGGTGCTCCGGCTCCAACGTCGGCATTGCCTTTGACAAGCCGGTCGACGTGGAGGACCTTCTCGCCTCCAACTCCGAGCTTCAGAATGGCTGGCGTCCGCGTCTGCCGCGAGTCGAGGTCGATCGGCTCGGCACATTGCGCGTCGGCTCCCGCATTTACGCCCTCAACACCCGCGACATCTCGCAGGGCGGTGTCAAGATCGAGATCGACCAGCCGCTCGACGTCGGTGCCGAGATCGTCGTCACCCTCGAAGATCTCCCCCCCATGCAGGGAGTGGTACGCTGGTATCAGGAGGGGCTGTGCGGCATCTCCTTCAATCAGATCGTCCCGTTCCAAGAATTGATCGGTTGGCTCAGGGCGAAGTGAAGCGCTTGCATCACCACTGATCGAAATATCTGCTCCGGCCCTTGCCGAGGGCTTCGGTCGCCGCTAACTGCGTCCCATCGTATTAACATGATGGAACAGACGTGGCCCAGCAGCAAACTGCTTCGATCCTTCCGACGCGCGACCCCGGCCGCCTGAAAGCCGACCTTTGCAAGGCCCTGCTCGCTCCTCGAGACGAGAGCGAGATGTCCCGCTTGCTGGGCGACCTGTGCACGCCTGCCGAGATCCGGACGCTCGCCGAGCGCTGGCACGTGGCGCGTCTCCTCGACGGGACGGAACTCTCCTATCGCGAAATTCATGAGGTGACGGGAGCCAGCACCACCACGATCGTCAGGGTTGCGCGCTTTCTCCGCCAGGAAGCGCATCAGGGATATCGCCTGGCGATCGATGCGATGGAGCGGCGCGATGTTCGTTGACGAAAGCCGCCTCCATATCGCCATCCAGAAGTCGGGTCGCCTTTCGGATTATAGCCGCGGGCTGCTGCGGGATGCGGGGCTGAGGATCCAGAACGGCAAGAACGATCTTACCGCACGCGTGGAGAATTTCCCTGCCGACCTTATGTTCGTGCGGGATGACGACATTCCGACCTTCGTCAGCGACGGCGTCTGCGAATTCGGCATCGTCGGTGAGAATGTGCTGCAGGAATTCGCCCTCGGCGATCTCCAGCCGCGCTTCGAAATCCTCGCACGGCTCGGCTTCGGTCGCTGCAGCCTGCGGATCGCGGCGCCGGAAAGCACGGCCTATGA
>JALYGI010000391.1 GCA_030777185.1 Pseudomonadota bacterium | reverse complement strand
TGGCGTCCCGGTTTTCACGAGCGTCAATTGGGGCGGCCTCAGGACCCTCTATTTGAAGGAGGTGAGGCGTTTCTTCAAGGTGCAGCTCCAGACGATCTGGGCACCGGCGATGACGACGCTGCTTTTTCTGGTGATTTTCACCGTTGCACTCGGCCGGAGCGGGCGGATGGTGATGGGCCTGCCGTTCGCGGATTTTCTCGCACCGGGCCTTATCATCATGGGAATGCTTCAGAATGCTTTCGCTAATTCGAGCTTCTCGCTGCTCGTCGGCAAGATTCAGGGCACCATCGTCGATTATCTGATGCCGCCGCTCTCGACGGGCGAGCTCATCGCCGGCCTTGTCGGCGCCTCCATCACACGCGCCTTCCTGGTCGGCTTCGCGGTTTGGCTCGCCATGCTGCTCTGGCCGGGCGTGCACGTGACGCCCAGCCACCCGCTGGCGATCTTCTGGTTCGGCCTGATGGGCAGCATGATGCTCGCCTTCCTCGGCCTGCTGACCTCGATCTGGGCGGAGAAGTTCGACCATGCGGCCGCGGTGACCAATTTCGTGGTTGCGCCGCTCTCGTTGCTCTCCGGCACCTTCTACTCGATCGAAAGCCTGTCGCCCGTCTTCCGCGCGATCAGCCATGCCAATCCCTTCTTCTACGTGATATCGGGCTTCCGCTACGGCTTTCTCCAAGTCGCGGATTCTCCGGTGACGTTCGGCGGCATGCTTCTGCTGGCGATCAATCTGGGGCTCGGGACCCTTTGCTACCTGCTGATCCGCAAGGGCTGGAAATTAAAGAGCTGATCAAGAGCCGATCTCCCGGCTTAACCATAGCTTTCAAGCCCATTCAGCACCGTAACATTCCTGCTCGTATATTTGCGTCTGGATGGGGTGAAGTTTGGGAGTAGACTGATGCGTAAGTTCCTGATTACAGCAGCATTTCTTTCGTTCGCTGCCGCCGCGACTCCGGCTGCGGCGCAATATGGTTATGGCCGGTATGACCGCGGCTATAGTCAGGATGACTATGGCCGATACGGCCGCGGCTACGGTCGGGGCGACGCACAGATTGAGCGTCAGCTCGAGCGTCTGCACGACAGGATCGACCGCGCTGCGGATCGCGGCCGCCTCTCGCGCAGCGAAGCTTTCCGCCTGCAGCGCCAGTTCGATAATATCAGCCGCCGCTACAGCAATTATCGCCGGGACGGCCTTTCGAACTGGGAATATCAGGATCTGCAGCGCCGCATCGACGACCTGCGTGCGCGCTTCCAGTCCGAGCGCCAGGATGACCGATACGATCGCGACTATCGCTGGTAATCGGCGATGGCCGGGCGCCGAATTGACGCGGCGCCCGGCCAAACTTTATAGGACCTTTTGGGAGGCGACCGTGAAGGTCGCCTTTTCGCATTCGACCAAAGCCCAAAGCCCGAGGACCGAGAGCCATGCCGATCACGCCTTTGATGCCGGTCTATCCGCGGTCACCCGTGCGGCCGGTGAGGGGCGAAGGAGTCTATCTGTACGGGGAGAAGGGCGAGAAATATCTCGACTTTGCCAGCGGCATTGCCGTCAATCTGTTGGGGCATGGCCATCCGGCGCTCACCAAGGCAATCCAGGACCAGGCGGCGACGCTCATCCACGTTTCGAACCTCTACGGCTCGCCGCAGGGCGAGGCCTATGCTCAGCGCCTGGTCGACGCGACGTTCGCCGACACCGTCTTCTTTACCAATTCCGGGGCCGAGGCGGTGGAATGCGCGATCAAGACCGCGCGCCGTTACCACCATCATCATGGCCGCCCCGAAAAGAATGTTCTCATCACCTTCTCGAACGCCTTCCACGGTCGGACGCTCGGCACGATCAGCGCCACCAACCAGGAGAAGCTCCGCGACGGCTTCGCGCCGCTTCTCCCCGGCTTTACCGTGGTCGAGTTCGACAATCTCGAGGCCGCCAGGGCTGCGATGACCGAGCACAGCGCCGGGTTCCTGTTGGAGCCGATCCAGGGCGAGGGCGGTATCCGCCCGGCCAGCCCCGAATTCATCCAGGGCCTGCGCCGTCTGTGCGACGAGAACGACCTCATGCTCGTGTTCGACGAGGTGCAGTGCGGCTTCGCCCGCACGGGAAAGCTCTTCGCTTATGAAAATTACGGCATCGAGCCCGATATTCTCGCGGCAGCCAAAGGGATTGGCGGCGGCTTTCCAATGGGGGCCTGCCTTGCGACCGAGAAGGCAGCCGCGGGGATGGTGATCGGCACCCACGGCTCCACCTATGGCGGCAATCCGCTGGCAATGGCCGCGGGTCAGGCGGTGCTGGAGGTGGTGGGCAGGCCCGAATTTCTGGAGCATGTCCGGGCGATGGGCGAGCGTCTTCGCGGCGCCCTCGCGCAAATGATCCCGAACCATCCCCATCTGTTCGAAAGCGTGCGCGGCGTGGGGCTTATGCTCGGGATCAGGATGAAGACCGACAGTCGCGCCTTCGTCAGTTATCTTCGCGACCAGGGGCTGCTGACGGTTGCGGCCGGCGACAATGTCGTGCGCGTCCTGCCGCCGCTCGTTATCGAGGAAGCGCATATCACTGAGTTCGTGCAGAAGCTTTCGGATGCCGCGCGTCATTACGAGCTGCCGCAGGCCGCCGCCTGACGGGGATACTGAAAAGAGCTTCGGCGTTTCCTACATCCCGGATCATGAACCCAGAACAGAAACAAGCTGCGGCCGAGGCCGCGAATCTCGACATCGCCGTCGGCTTTACACTTCCCCACAGGAGTGCGCGGGGGCGCATCGTTCGGATCGGGCCGCTGCTCGACCAGGTCCTGTCCGCCCACGATTATCCAGCGCCCGTCGCGCGCATTCTTTCGGAAGCGCTGACGCTGACCGCTCTCCTCGGCGCAACCCTCAAGGACGCCGGCGGCCAGCTGACGATGCAGGCCCAGACCGAAAGCGGGGTCATCGATCTCATGGTCTGCGACTATCGCGGCGGCGAGCTCAGGGGCTATGTCCGTTTCGATCCCGATCGGCTCGCGGAGATTCCGGTCGTGCCGACGCTCGAGGCGCTGTTCGGCAAGGGCTATCTCGCCATTACCTTCGATCAGGCCGTGTCGGGCGAGCGCTACCAGGGCATCGTTCCCCTTGAAGGATCGAGCCTGGGGGACGCCGCGCAGAATTTCTTCGCCCAATCCGAACAGATTCCAAGCCTCGTTCGCCTGGCGGTGAACGATACCGGACACATTGCGGGCGGCATTCTGGTCCAACACCTGCCCGAGGGCGAGGAGGGGCGTGAGCGGCTTCATACCCGGCTCGATCATCCGGAATGGGAGCATGTCCGCATCCTCGCCGAGACGATCAAGGGCCATGAGCTCTCGAACCAGGGGCTTGCGCTCGAGGAGCTGCTCTGGCGCCTGTTCCACGAAGAAGAAGAAATCAGGGTGCTGTCGACGGTTGTCTTGGCGAAGGGATGCCGCTGCAACTTTGAGCATATCCGCGGGGTGATCGGCCGATTCCCCGAATCGGATCGGCAGGAGATGGTCGACGAGGACGGCTTCATCAGTGTCGATTGCGAATTCTGCTCGCGGGTCTTTCCGATCTCGCTCAGCGACTTGGATGCTTGAGCGGAACCTCGCCGAACTCCTGTCGATTCATTCACCTTTTTCCGATAGAGAGGGAGGCTCGCGGGCATGGGGATGGAGCCGCGAGCAGCCGGTTGACCAGGGGGCGCCGGCTTGTTGGAGTTCGTGATGAAGAAGTTGAACGGCATCAGAAGCCGGGCATTGCTCGTGCTCGTGGCCGCCGCCGCGCTGGCTGCCCCCGCCGTTTCGCAGCGCGGCGGCGGGGTCAATGCGCTCGCGAAACTTCAGCCGGGGCTGTGGCAGCTCCGCATTCTCGGCGGCGCCGCCACTCGGCCCCCGCCCATATGTATCGGGGACCCCGCTGTTCTGACCCAGCTCCAGCATCGCCACATGCCTTGTTCGCGGCTTGTTTTGGCGCAGGACGGGGAGGGCGCGACCGTCCACTATACCTGTCCCCAGGGCGGCTACGGCCACACCTCGTTGCGGGTGGAGACGCCGCGCCTCGTCCAGATCGACACGCAGGGAATCGCCGACAATGTTCCCTTCGCCTTTCGCGCGGAGGCTCGGCTCGTCGGCGGCTGCAACTCGGCGCAGAGGCCGTCAGGCCGTTAAGCTTTTATTTACCGCCAGAGCGTTAAGAAGAGGACGTGCCGAAGAGTTGGGCACGCTTTCCTCCCTAGTAGGCTTTGAAAGCCTCAACTGGGCCGCCTCATCGGGGCGGCCCGTTCTTTTGCGCTGCCTTGCATCCGCCTGGTCCGCTCGCTAGCCGCGCCCGATGGATCAAGCTCTTGCCGTGGTGCTGCTCTCCGGAGGCCTCGACTCCATGGTCGCGGCCGGCTTGGCGCGCGAGGAGGGATTCCGCCTGCTCGCGCTCACCATCGATTACAACCAGCGTCACCGAGTGGAGATTTACTCCGCGGTCCGCATCGCCTCCGCGCTGGGTGCCGAGCGGCATATCATTCTGCCGCTTGATCTCACCGGCTTCGGGGGTTCAGCTCTGACGGCTGACCTCGCCGTGCCGAAGGAGGGTCTCGGAAACGAAATTCCGGTCACCTACGTGCCCGCGCGCAATACGATCTTCCTATCGATCGCGCTGGGCTGGGCCGAGGCCGCAGCCGCCCGTGATATCTTCATCGGCATCAACGCGCTCGACTATTCGGGTTATCCAGACTGCCGCCCCGAGTTCATCGAGCAATTCGAGCGGCTCGCCAAGTTTGGCACGAAAGCCGGTGTGGAAGGCGCGCGATTTCGGGTTCACGCCCCGCTGCTCAGCATGAGCAAGGCTGATATAGCGCGCGAGGCAGCGCGCCTTGGGCTGGATGCCGGCCTCAGCTGGTCTTGCTACGAGCCACAGCCAGGCGGCCACCCCTGTGGCCTGTGCGATAGTTGTCGTCTGCGCGCAAAGGGCTTTGCGGAAGCTGGGCTGAAGGACCCGCTGGTTTCGGCATGAGCTACGCCGTCAAGGAAATCTTCCTCACCCTCCAGGGCGAGGGAATGCAGGCGGGGAGGCGCGCCGTGTTCCTGCGCTTTTCCGGCTGCAACCTCTGGAGCGGCCGCGAGCAGGACCGTCACAAGGCGCAATGTACCTTCTGCGACACCGATTTCGTCGGCACGAACGGGGAGAATGGCGGCCGCTATGAGGCCGAGCCGCTGGCGGACAAAGTGGCGGAGCTTTGGGGAGAGCCGGGGCGGACTGCTCGCGGCAATCCAGGATCGTGCCGGGCGTTCGCTCAACCGGGCTCCGGCGAGGGCCGGCTTGTCGTGATCACCGGCGGGGAGCCGATGCTTCAGTTGGACGAGCCGCTGATCGCCGCGCTCCACGCCCGCCGCTTCGAAGTCGCTGTGGAAACGAACGGCACGCTGCCTGCGCCGCCGGGCCTGGATTGGATCTGCGTCAGCCCCAAGGCAGGAACCGAAGTGGTGCAGCGAACGGGCAATGAGCTGAAGCTGGTCTGGCCGCAGCCGGGAATCGACCCGCATGATTTGTCCGGCTGGGCTTTCGATCACTGGCTGATCCAGCCGCTCGACGGTTCCGATGCGGCTGCTTCCACCGCGGCCGCGATCGATTTCGTGCTGAAGAACCCGCGATGGCGATTGAGCCTCCAGACGCACAAGCTGCTCGGTCTCCCTTGAAGCCCCTGAGCCTGCGCCTGGTCTTGGTCTCACTCGATTCCAGAGCGTAGCATCCGCCCCCGCCGATCAGAGCGTTGCTTCGATCGCTCGTGCCGCGTTGTCCGGGTCCTGGGCCTGGGTAATCGGCCGCCCGATCACAAGGATCGAGGCGCCGGCGTCTAGCGCCTTGCGCGGCGTCATGACCCGTTTCTGGTCGCCGGCGTGACTGTTCGCCGGGCGCACGCCGGGAACGACGAAGAAGCCGCCAGGCCACAGCTTGCGGGCGGCGGCGACCTCGTTGCCCGAGCAGACAACGCCGTCGAGACCTGAATCACGCGCGAGCGACGTGAGTCGCTCCACCTGCGCATGGAGATCCGGGCTGAGGCCGACCGTTTCCAGATCGTTCGAGTCCATGCTGGTGAGGACGGTCACCGCGACCACCTTGGTGCCCTTCGGTGCAGCAGCCTTGGCATCCTCCATCATGGCCCTGCCGCCCCCGGCATGGACGGTGAGGATCGCGGGGTTCAGCGAATGCAGCGCCTGAACCGCCTTTCC